>CAYFVN010000295.1:0-7561 GCA_964346575.1 uncultured Candidatus Bathyarchaeia archaeon | reverse complement strand
AAATGTTTCGTATAATGTATACGTTACGTATACATTATACTTTTACCTAAACATATCTCGACATAAAACTTTATATTAACCTTAGAAACGTGAGATTAAGAGGTAATATCATTTTGGCTGAAACTCCGGAGTTAAGCGGTCAACCGATCCTTATATTAAAGGAAGGGACCTCCAGATCAACCGGGAAAGATTCTATAAATGCAAATATAAGAGCGGTCAAGATAGTGGCTGAAGCCGTTAGAAGTGCTTTAGGTCCCAAAGGAATGGATAAGATGCTCGTAGACAGCTTTGGGGACATCACTGTAACGAACGACGGAGCTACAATTCTAGATGAAATGGAGGTACAGCATCCCACCGCCAAGATGATGGTTGAAGTGGCTAAAGCTCAAGATGACGAGGTGGGTGATGGAACTACTACAGCTGTTGTGTTGACAGGTGAGCTACTATCTAAAGCTGAAGAACTTCTTGAGAAAGATGTACACCCAACGATAATAGTAGATGGATACAGAAACGCTGCAGAGAAGGCTTTGAATTTCTTAGAGAAGATAGCCATTAAAGTCAATCCTGAAGATGAGAATTATCTGAGGAAGGTAGCGATGATATCGGTAGCCAGCAAACTCCTAGCAGATCACAAGGAACACATCGCTGATTTGGCTGTAAACGCGATACTCAAAGTCGCTGAGAAGAGGGCTGGAAGCTATAAAGTAGATTTAGATGACGTCAAAGTGGAGAAGAAAGCTGGAGAGTCGCTTACAGGCACCAAGCTGATAAACGGCATAATCCTAGACAAGGAGGTTGTACATCAAGGAATGCCTAAACGCGTGGAGAAGGCCAAGATAGCTCTTCTCAACTGCCCTCTCGAGATCGAGAAGACGGAGATGGATGCAAAGATAAATATAGAATCCCCTGAGCAAATGCAAGCCTTTCTGGATGAGGAGGAGAGGATGCTAAATGAGATGGTTGAGAAGATATCTTCTAACGGAACTAACGTCGTCCTATGCCAGAAGGGCATAGACGATATGGCTTAACACTTACTGGTCAAGAAGGGAATACTGGCTGTAAGACGTGTAAAGGAGTCTGATATGGAGAAGCTCAGCAAAGCAACTGGCGGTCGAATAATTACGAACATAGACGACCTTGTAGGTAACGAACTTGGGCTTGCGGATCTGGTGGATGAACGTAAGGTAGCAGATGATAAGATGACCTTCATCGAGGGATGTAGGAACCCGAAGGCTGTTACGATCCTAATAAGAGGTGGCGCTGAGAGGATAGTGGATGAGGCTGAAAGAGCTATACACGATGCTCTAAGCGTTGTAAGGGATGTGGTTAGGGATCCTAGGGTTACGGGTGGAGGTGGAGCTCCCGAGGCTGAGGCTTCGAGGAGGCTCAGAGAGTACGCTGAACGGTTAGCGGGCAAGGAACAGCTGGCCGTTTTAAGCTTCGCCGATGCCTTGGAGACCATTCCACTGACATTAGCAGAGAACGCCGGGCTGGATCCTGTAGAGATAATCACTGAGTTGAGGGCTAGGCATGATAAGGGCGGCCTGTGGACTGGCGTAGACGTGATGTCTGGAAAGATTGATGATATGGCAGCCCTGGGAGTATTCGAACCCTTAGCAGTTAAACTTCAAGTAGTCAAATCTTCCAGTGAAGCAGCATCGATGATACTAAGGATCGACGATGTCATCGCCTCCTCGAAAGCTAAAGAGGCGAAAGGTCCAAAGGGGATAGATGAGGGTGCCGAGGGGGAGTGAAGCGGCGAACTCCAAAGACTCCTCCACTTCGCCCTTACAGGCAGGACCTAAGAGACTTACAAGGTTTGAGAGGGCTAGAATAGTTGGTTCAAGAGCCCTACAGATCTCCATGGGAGCTCCCATATTAATAGACATTCCATCGAACATAAAGTCGCCTATGGAGATAGCCCTTCTCGAACTCAGAGAGAAGGTCTTACCTATGAGTATAAGGCGAACATTGCCTGACGGAACTAGCCAGAATATACCGATAAAACGCCTTTTAGAAGGGAAGTATTGACTTGGATACTCGGGAAAGGGAAGCTGAAGCTTGGAAGCACGCCTTCACAGCCTTACTTTTACTGTCTTTCTCGATTATGGGCCTCCGTTTAACCTTTAAGCCACTATTCACCATAGACTTTGAACTTCTAATATTCTATGTGCCGACGCTGGTTTCAGCGTTATTCTGGATGAGATCTCGACAAATTAGATAGCTTCACAGCCATTAAATAGGCGTCTGCACCGTCATGATAATATTGGGATGTCCTCCCAATTATTCTGAAACCCATTTTAGCATACAACCTAATTCCAGCTAAATTTGTAACTCTAACCTCTAAGTAACATTCAGGCAACCCCAACCTCTTTAACTCATTTAGAGTTTCCATAAGTAGAGATGAGCCTATACTCATCATACGGTATTGAGGTAGAACGGCCGCGGATACTATATGTCCCTTTCTGGCAAACTTAAATTTGTTAAAATCCGAGAGTCCATATTCGATACGACACATTACATATCCGACTACTTGATCGTTCACTTCAGCCACTCGAAAAGCTTTGGGACAGTTCCTATAGATATCTAAAAAGAAGTTAGGCATATAGTTCTCGGGAAGGCATGTCCTATTTACCTCTATGACACTTTGAAGGTCAGTTTTAGGATCAAACTCCCTTATCCTGTGAACCTGCTGGTAAACCATTTTAAACCAACTAGCTTTAACAGGTTTAAAGCATATAACTTTTGACCTCCCTCAATCTATAGTTAAAGGTTACCCTAACTATCAATTTATATGTAAGATAGGTCAACTAAAAGGCCTGTAAAATGATTCAAGGGACAGGTGAACTTAATGGGTTTGGGAGGAGAGCCGGGAAGGGGATACCTCTCATTCCCTGAACTTAGGGATAAAGTATCCACCCACTTTCAAGTTTTAGACTCGTATATAGATCCACGGGGGATACCCACGTTTATACTATCTCCAGGCGATTTTAAGGTGCGTTTCAAAGGGATGATCCTCGAGTTGGAGAAGCATAGTCTACTTCCAATTCTTAGGAAAGAGTGGAATAGTATAGTTTTACGCATATTCTCTAAGCCTCAGGTTAGACATCGATCTAAAACATGGCTGAATGCTATCTTATTTTTGGTAACTGTAGGGACCATTTTCCTAGCTGGCTACTGGACTTTTGTAAGTACATCAGTCCTTAAAGAGATCCTTATGAAGGATGCAAACGTCTATGTACAGGCGGCCCTATTCGCGGGATGCCTCTTCGGTATTATAGGTTTACATGAGCTAGGCCATATGACCGCATGTAAGATCCACGGATTAGACTTTTCTCTACCATATTTTATTCCCGGTCCTCCTCCATTCGGAACCTTTGGCGCCATAGTCTCTCTTAGAAGCCCTCCAAAGAATAAGGATGAACTCTTCGATACGGGCTTCTCAGGTCCTCTATCGGGATTTATAGCTACAATAGTTGTGACCGCCATAAGCTTAAAGGTAGGCTTCCTAGTTCCAATAGAGCAGGCCGTTGCATGGGAGCATGAGGGTTTGGTTCAGACAGCTAGATGGCCTATGTATCCTCTATTATTTGATCTACTCCTCCCATTGGTTAGGTCTATACCGAGAGGCTACTCCCTTATCTTAACCCAACTAGAGTTCGCTGCATGGGTTGGAGCTCTTGTGACATTTTTAAATATCTTACCTGTATGGCAGTTGGATGGTGGACACATATCAAGGGCTGTCCTAGGTTCTAAAGGCCATAGGATAGCCTCGATAATAGGTATAATAGTTCTCTTCACAACGGGATACTGGTTCTTTGCTTTGTTCATTCTTTTCTGGATGTTCACTTCGGGTAGGGGATTAGCAGGTGCTGAACCCTTGGATGACGTCTCGAATCTAAGTAGTTCACGTAAAGCTCTTTACGTTCTAGCATTTGCAATACTAGTGTTATGCTTTGTGACGTTACCTATCCTCTAAGTTTAATGTTCGATTTGAGGAGGTGTTAGGTCTTGAAGCGTAAACCCTTGGTTGTATATGTTATGATTATGATTGAGGTAGGTAAAGAGCGCGAGGTTCTAAGAGAAGCGAGAAAGTTCCCTGGAGTTACTGAGGTGAAGCTTGTATATGGTGAATATGACATCATAGCTAGAGTAGAGTTAAATGATATATCCATATTGGAACAAACCGTAACTCAGATCAGGAGGATACCTGGCATAACTAAGACCGCAACTTTAATATCGATGGGTTAGGTAGACATTGAAGCAAATCTCGGTATTATTTTTCTAGATTCTCTTTTAAAAAATTGATCGTTGAATTGGCGTGAAGTTAATTAGGCTGAAATGTGTTTAGCTAGGAAAGGTTGGTGTAGTTGCCTCAACGCATCGTATGTAAAGGATGTGGCTTCACATTATATGAGGGAGCTGAAGTTAAACAGCCGGTGGAGGTAATTCTTCAGTATGATAATAAGTGCCCCAAATGTAATAAATCGCTTGAATATGATGTGAATAAAATTAGGTTGAATCTACTAAATCCCAGCCGTGAGTTCAACACTCGGCCTCGAAGCCAGGTTTCACGGTAGATTGATATTACATTCTTAATGAACCATGAAGTAAGCTTTTCAACCTCAGTATAATATAAATTCTTCTTTTTCATCTTAGTGTAGTCCGAGCATAAATCCTGACGTAGTTAAATCTTTTTATGGAGTTTAAAGCCTTTCTTCTCTTTGAGGTATGCTTTATGGAGTTGAGATTAGAGAGAGAGCCTTCAGGATCCAACCTTAAGTTGGTAGCGGCTTGGCCTGGGATGGGTATGCTAGCTATTATATCCGCCGATTACCTGAGAAAGCAATTAAATGCTGAGGCTATTGGTGAGTTGGAGACACTTCACAATAGTATCACCTTTAAAAAAGATTTTCTAAAGGTTTCCACATTCAAACATAGAATATACCAAGCAGGAGATATTCTGATATGTGTGGGTGAGACCCAGCCGCTAACCACGCCTGAAGTATATGATTTAGCTAAGACTTTAATTAACTTCGCAAAAAATCATGGTGTAGTTAGAGTCTGCACAATGGCAGCTTCCCTCAGCCCTTTTATAGGTGAACCTAAGGTCTTCGGAATTGTAAGTGGACCTAAAATATTAGAGGAATTGAAGAGCTATGATTTGCCTCTTGTTGAGGGTGAGGGTAAAATAACAGGTTTGAACGGCGTGCTCTTAGGTGTGGCGGCTGAGAAAGGTTTAGAAGGACTGTGCCTTCTAGGACAGATAAAATATGTGGATATACCTCAGCCTAAGACAGCTTTGAACGTTCTGAAATATCTAACTTTAATACTCGATGTGACCATTGATTTTAAAGGACTTGAAGAGGAGGCTGTGAAGATTGATGCGTCAATTCAAGAAGCTTTGAGAAAGTTTAAACCACCTACTTACGAGGAGGGTTTGGATTATATAGGATAGAAAAATAGTTTGTATGACGATACCAGAGAAAAATCATAAGCGTATGCTTTTTAAGAGGAGTGGTCACGAGGTTTTAAGCCTCTTCCTTCTTTTGCTTCTCTCTTCAGTTGGAAGGAATTTTAGAAAATGTTAGTTTCACCTTTTATATTCTTTACACGAATTATACTAGAAATCATGATAAAATGAAGGTTAGAGGTGTAACAGATTTTGCTAAGACGGACACACTTCTTCAAATACCACGAAGTTCATGGCCACATGACCGAGTTCTCAGGTTTTAATTTGCCTTTATGGTATAAAGGGGTAACTTCTGAGGTTCAAGCTATTAGGAACGCCGTAGGCGTATTCGATGTATCTCATATGGGTAGGGCATCTATAATGGGAGGAGAAGCGGAGAGCTACTTAAATTATATAACTACAAATAACGTTTCGAAGTTAAAGTCTGGGGAAGCTCACTACACGGTTATGTGCAACGAGAGAGGCGGTGTAATAGACGACGTGGTGATGCTTCGTTTAGATGAATGTAAATTCGTGATGGTCTTAAATGCAGTCAACCGTGAAAAGGATTTAACTTGGATGAACAGATATGCCAAGGACTTTGATGTGAGAGTAGATAACGTGTCTGACGATGTGGCTATGATGGCAGTTCAAGGTCCTAAAGCTAGAAGTACCGTTCAAGATGTGTCTGAAGATGATGTATATGCTATAAAACGTTTCGGATGCGGCTTACTTAAAGTTGCAGGGGAGGACTGTGTTGCCTCGGGCACCGGATACACCGGAGAGGACGGTCTTGAGATATTCGTACTGGATACGCCTGTCTCTTCGCCTGATAGAGCTTTGCATGTTTGGAACGCCGTATCGAAAGCTGGGGAGGTGTATGGGTTCAAGCCGTGTGGACTAGGTGCTAGGGATGTGCTTCGCATAGAGGCTGGCATGTGCCTCTACGGACAGGAACTCGCCGAAGATATAAACCCGTACGAGGCTAGGATCGGATTCGTAGTTAAGCAGGATAAAGGGTGCGACTTTATAGGTCGTGAGGCCTTAGAGAAGCAGAAGAGTGAAGGCTTAAAAAGGGTTAGAGTTGGTTTAAGGACGATTGAGCGCGCGCGTATACCCAGAATGGGCTATCCAATCTTGAGGATCACAAAGACCGTGGGAGAAGTAACAAGCGGCACTTTCTCACCCATATTAGAGGTAGGTATATGTATGGGATATGTACCCAAGGAATACTCCAAGCAGGGTACGATACTGCAGGTTAATGTTAGAGGTAAGTCTGTGGATACGGAGGTCGTGAAATTTCCCTTCTACGACACTTCTAGATATGGATGGACTCGAACCTATGATTAAATCTATGCTAAGTTTAAAAAGATACAATAAATAATAAAAACGAGGTTTGGACGTATGAAAGTTGAAGATTACGAGGTTCGGGAGGGTCTCTATTACTCAAAGGATCATGAGTGGATCAAGATAGAGGATAGTTTTTGTCGTGTAGGGATAAGCGACTACGCCCAGAGGGCGCTACATGAGGTTGTCTTCGTGGAACTGCCTGATATCGGGCGTGGAGTATCTAAGTCTGATTCATTGGGTACGTTGGAGTCTGTGAAGGCTGTAGCTGAAGTCTATTCTTTAATATCGGGTGAGGTGACCGAGGTGAACAAGACCCTCAGGGAGACTCCAGAACTGATAAACAATAGCCCTTACGACGATGGATGGATGGTAGTAATCAAACCTTTAAAACTGGATGAGGAGCTTAAGGATTTGATGGATGCAGCCGCATACTGCAAGTATATTAAGGAGCTCTCATCTCAGTGAGAGATAATGAATCCAGGTTCGACCTTAACTACGAATTCTCTGCCGTAATCCATTACGACCCTCATGTAGCCGTTGAGCATCGAATCCACTTTAGAGTTGCCTGTATCAACGAGCAGACGTAGCTTGGGAAGGCTAAGCAGCTTGTTCATGGTGGCTACGATTATCATATTATCTCTACCGATTCTCCTCAATACTGTGGGGCTCATCTGCTGGTTCCCTCGACCAAATATGTAGCCCTGACCCCCTATAGGCGTGACTATAAGCTTGGCGTCAACATCCTCATTTTTAATGAGC
>CAYFVN010000294.1:0-2417 GCA_964346575.1 uncultured Candidatus Bathyarchaeia archaeon | reverse complement strand
GCGAGGAATGCTCCACTAGGATCTGTCCAGAAGAGCCGGCTTCCCTTAGAATCAACTCCTGCGATTAATAAGGATAATCCGAATGGTCTTACACCTGCATGCTGAGTGTATAGCTGCTTTATTTCACCTATCCTTCTCGTGAGGGTTTCAACATCTATGGTTTCGTCATACAGTAGTCTATGGGATTGAGCGTATATCCTTGCTTGGTCTATAAGGATATGAGCGTCGCAGCTAAGTCCTGCTATAGCGGCCCCAATATGTTCGTCTATCTGGAAGATCTTCCACATGAAGGAGTGATCCTGAAGCTTCGATGTTGTACGCTCCTCAGCGGCTAAAACGATGCCTTCGGGGCAGATGATTCCCAGCACTGTGGCACCCCTCTTAACAGTCTCTGATGCATACTCAACTTGGAATAGCCGCCCATCGGGGGAGAATACCGTGATAGCCCGATCATAACCTCCTGGGGCTGCAAACATAGACAAATTCAATACACCTCATTTATACGAGATTATTGTGATCATCTCGTTTAAGTTCCTTTGGTTCTGAGTATCTACATCTTAATAAATCATTTGGAGTTGACTTTTTAAGGATCGCTTTTAAACACTTCAAAGTTCCTGATACTTTCAAGGTTCTAGCCCTAGACTGTATCCCTGATATTGAAGTCATCATTAAAACTGCGCATCTAACTTTATGTTCTGCTCCTCTTCTACAACTTATTATCATGAGATTTCCTCTAGATACTATGCTTCTCGGCTCTATCGCTGCTAAGCCGAATTCGCCAAATAGATGACATAAGAGATTAATCACAGTGGAATACATCAATCTTTTATGAATAGGTTGTTGTGTCTTAACTTCGATGAGAAGATATCTCTTGAAGATTTTAGAATTCCATTTACTCACCTTCATATAGCTCTACACCCTCCATCATATAGCCTTCGCTCAACTTTATGCGGTTCCTCGAGATTATCCTCATGGGGATTTCGGACACCGTATCCAATGAATCCTCATCTTTTAAGCCTAAACATTTAGAGAAGGCTGCCATATCCTTCGCAGCCTTGATATCCTCAATCTCCTTCGCCGAGCTCGTTATGACTATTGGTACTCCATGTTTCAAAGCAATTTTTACCTCATTTATAATGCGGGACATTATCGTGTGTATGCTTCCTCTTAACGATAGTTGGATTAAAGGTCGTAGCTGAATTTCTAAAATACTTGTACATACGTGAGCGGTTGATTCCCTGAATTGGAGCCTCCTATTAGTTAATTCATAATATATTGTATCTACCCTGCGATCTCTCGCAGATGTTACGGCCAATTCTTTATTTACGGGTTTTATACTTACAATTTCAAATCTGCTACGATTTTTCCTCAGTAATCTAAGAAGCTCTGCTCGGCTCTGTGGTTTTAAATCCACCCTAGGAGCAACGTCGATTCCGAAGTTCTCTAGATTCTCTTTTATGGCATTTATCTCTTTAGGTCTTGTGTTTGGATCCGACGATACGGCTATGGAACTAAATCCAGAATTTTTAAGTTCTAAGGCTATTTTGGAAGGCGATACCTTTAAGAAGAGTTCCTTGTTTAAATTTAGATCAACGTACTTTCTCATCTTTAAGCATCCTTTCTATTTCATGCAGCAGTACGTCCTTCTTCCTAGAAGTCGTCTTAAACTTTATTTTGAATCGGATTGGGTCGTTCTCAGTTATAGAAACGATACCTTTAATAGCCGCTTGCTTATCCACTCTTAAGTATAGCGTATTCTTATCCGTTAAGTAAAGAGGGAGTCTATCTAGAAGAGCTATTTTATCAAACTCATTTAAATTTCTTATCATATTTATAAGCACAAGTTCCAGACATTCATTAGATTTAATCGTAGCTTTGAAGAGCCTTATAGGGTTTCCATAGTGACCCTCCAAGCTTCGAGTTCTGATGTGCATCTTCGAAGTTACAACTTTTGGCATGATTGATAGAACCGCATTCATAACCTTTTCCTCATTATCAGTCGCGTGTATTAGAGTGGTCACCTCTAACCAAATTACTCTAGATATCCCCAACTCACGACTTTCGCATCCTATTCCTTTTGAGGACGTTTTCGATGACCTCCTCTAAAATTTCGATGGTCAAGTTTATAGTTTCTCTGTCTATGTTTAGTGGAGGAGCTAATAATACCGTTGACTTTCCACATATTCCCAAGATTACTCCCTTCCTCCAACACTCCTCTAAGACATATTTCGCTCTTCTCGGAGATGGATTCCTTGTTTCAGGGTCTTCAATTATCTCGATACCTATAAGTAGGCCTACACCTCTCACCTCCCCTATTTGCGAAATATCCTCTTTGAGTTCTCCTAGTCTCTTCTTTATGTACAGTCCTTCTCTATTTACGTTTGGCATCAGATTTTCTTTCCTTATCGTTCTTATCG
>CAYFVN010000293.1:0-8184 GCA_964346575.1 uncultured Candidatus Bathyarchaeia archaeon | reverse complement strand
AGACGCCAGCGCTGAATGAGTATAGAAAAGCCCGCCTACGATCTCTCGTAGCGGAGAAAATAGGCATATATACGGAGAATCCTTCGGGAATATTATGAATAGCGATTGCAACCGCCAATAGAATCCCCACCTCCAGAGAATGTAAGGCCCCTGCAAAAGTGGCGAAACCCTCCGGAAAATTATGTATCGCTATTCCCACCGCAGTTAATACACCAACCTTCATAAGCCGAGAATCCTTACCAGCCGTCTTCTCCGCGATATATTCATGGGGAATCAGTATATCGATAATGAAGATGAAAGATATACCCGCAATGAAAAATAAACTGGCTGAAATAAAACCAACTAGATCGATGGAACTCCTTAAGAGCTCCACAAATGAGATCTGTATCATAATCCCTGCGGAAAAACTGAGAGAGAATCCCATAAACTTCTTCGCCGGCTTTTTGATAAATAAGCCTAAAAATGCTCCAATAGTTGTCGAGATACCAGCTAAAAATGATAAAAACAGCGCATATAAGACTGCCTGGTCGATATACATTCTACTTCAATACCTCCCGTACAAAGCATTCCTAACTTAAAGAATGAATGAAAAGGTAAGTAAATGCCCAACCTCATAGTTAATTGGAATCGAACATATAACTATCGTCCTTTAAAAAACGTTATTACGACTTCTACCTACCGATCATTTCGTACTCTTGCACAACCTTCCTTGAGATTGCACACGAGATTTTTCCACCCTCATAATGACGATCCTAAATGTGCTGAGCCTTCCTTAAGGTATAACGCGCCCTCGACTTCGATAATCCAATACAGTTTTTTAAAATTAATGGTAATTGCTATACCAGACTTTTATCGAATGAGAAGTTAGATCCTCGTTCTTCTCTTAACATAGATTTTTCGGCGTTAATTATCTTTCAGTCACGCATGTTTCTATCGTAAAAAACGAGGCGCTTTAGTCCGAACTGAATACAACCATGTAAATCAATTAATTTATAGTGTAGATCGAATGGCTAAGTTTATTAATGATAACAGCGTTATAATTAATCGATGGACTTTGCAACTGCGATGTGAAGTCGCGGTACGACGTATGTTACCTACGTTCCGCTCTTTAATAGCAAAGGAACTTGTAAACAAATACGGCTTATCGCAAGTTGAAGTTGCTAAGAGGATGGGAATCACCCAAGCCGCAGTAAGCCAATACCTAAAAATGAAGAGGGGGAAAGGCACGATTAAACAAATCAACTTGATGAACAAGATTGAGAAGATGGCGAATAGAACGGCAAAAGATATCTCAGAGAATAAAACCTCTCCAAAAGACGTAATGAGCACAGCCTGCCAACTTTGCATAGAAGTGAATAATACTGAATAAGATGGATGGATGATGAAGCATGCTAACTTTTGGAAAGTAGAACTTATTAAAAACATCATAGCACGACTCCAACTCGTCAAACTGCTATAGATCCTAAACCAAGGGCTGTAACGTAGATCCAGCATTGTAGTCCCAAAATTTGTAAGACCACTCAAAATCAAATTGGAGGAAATACGAAGTAAGTAGGAGAGGTTGAAAGTGGATGGACTCTCTGAAGAGGAATTATGGGCATACTCTAGACAGTTAGTACTTCCTGAGATAGGCTACGAGGGACAGTTAAGGCTGAAAGAAGGCCATGTTTTATTGGCTGGTGTTGGAGGATTGGGAACTCCAATAGCCCTCCAACTGGCGGCAATGGGTGTAGGCCATCTACGAATTGTCGACAGGGATGTCGTATCCACAACGGATCTCCACCGTCAGTACCTTTATGATATGGATGCGATCGGTCTGCCTAAAGTTGAGGTTGCAGCCTCAAAGCTTTCCGCCTTAAATCCACGGGTTAAGGTTGAACCTACTCCTGCCTCCATTAAGACTTGGAACATTAAGGATATTCTTGAGGGTGTTGACGTAGTCGTCGATGGACTTGACAGTCTTGAAACAAGATACCTTATCAACCGTACGTGCATAAGGCGCGGGATCCCATACGTGTTTGGTGGAGCAATAAGGACACAGGGTATCATCACCACAATTATACCAAAGAAAACGCCATGCCTAGAATGTTTTTACCCGAACCTTAGAGATGAGGACTTACCAAAATGTGCCGTGGTAGGAATCTACACGCCGGTCTTAGGTATAGTGGCCAGTATAGAGGTATCTGAAACCGTTAGGCTTTTAACAAGTAAAGAACCAAGGCTGGCTGGCAAACTTCTCTACATAGATGCTGAAGACCTATCTTTCGATGAGATTGTTATAACTAGATATAAAAGCTGTCAAGTATGTGGGAACGAAAAAATGAAAAAGCCTTCCCCATTAAAGGAGAAACATATAGAGGAACAATGCTCAAGAGATGGTAGAACAACAATTGTCGTGACACCAAAGAAGTGGGTTGAATTAGACTTAAGAGCAGCAATCGATAATTTAAAAAGAATTGGATACTCGGTAGAGAAGCAAGGCAAGCTTGGCGTTACTCTCACGGATAAGAGGAAACTCACAATAAGCCTACTCAAAACAGGGACAGCTATATTTCAGGTTCCCCCCACCCAAAGAATGTCGAAAATACGTGACGAAGTTACAGCTCTATACAAAGAATTACTCGCAGACAGACTTAAAGCGCCAATAGAAGCTTTACCACCAGAAATATCTTCTACTTAGAGAAAATGTACGAGATGAGATATATTTGAGTTTTAAGCATTGTCCTGGGATTAAAGATCTGGTTGGACCTACGCAGATAATAACTAGAACATGCCCCGCATGTGGTGATGAAGTTGAGTTCTTCAGCGATGAAACAGAAACAAAGTGTATAAGCTGTAGTAGAACCTTGCATAGGGAAGCCTCTCCCTCATGCGTAACCTGGTGCCAATACACGGAAAAATGCATAGCCGACCTGAAAAACAGGGGCCTAATACCGCCATCAAGGGCTGAAGAACTAGAACGTATAACCAAAAAAGAGATAAAGAAATGAAATAGACGAATATTATATATATAGATTAATGTACACAAATCTATCAGAGGCATATAAAGGTTCCACTCGTCCAACCCGTATTAAACGAAAAACAGTTTTTATTGGATGGGGAAAAACAATTTACTGGGATGTAAAAAATTTGTAAACACTTTCGCTATAGAATACCGCATGAGATACCGACAATATATTTAGCTTCTCCTATCAAATCACGCCCTTTTTGTTGATTGTTGAGTTAAAATTTTATTTGATTATACTTTAAAACGTCTCAAGACTTTTTACTTAAATAGTAGAAAATGATCAGAGTAAAAAAGGTGTTTAATAATTTCAATTAGAAAAATGATTTTCTTGAAATAAATTTGAAAGGAGGCTTTTCAATTAAAATGAACTCAAAGAAAGTCGCTATTGCAAGCGTTTTCGGCGCTCTTTCAGCCTTATTTGAAATAATTCCAGGACCTCCCTTTGACATACCCTTCCCACTGATGCCTCGAATCTCATGGGATGTAACGGGAATTCCGATGATGATAACCCTCCTCCTCTTCGGTTTCTCCCATTCCATCTACACGGCTTTTATCGGCTGCTTAGTCATATTTATACGGGGAAATCTCTACGGAGGGATTTTTAAGCTTATAGCAGAACTTTCCACTCTCGCTGGCTTCACCCTGATAAGGAGAAATATAATTGTACGTTCGACGATCGCAGCTACTTCCAGAGTATCTGTTATGACCGCTGCAAACTATTATCTGCTTCAACTCTTCTATCAGATCCCTGAAAGGGTCGTTGTCGGTCTTCTAGCTCCAATCGCTGTCTTTAACGCTACTCAAACCCTCATAAATATCATTCCGGCTTATTTCATATACACCCGATTAAAAGCGTTCGCTAGACCTCCTTTTATTCGAGTTGAGAAAAATCCTAATAATTTAAGAAAAATGCTATATGGGATGTCTTTGTGTAAATATTCACGTATGCTACGTGCGCGCTCAAGTTGGATGACAACTGTTATACCTTAGTTTAGAAGTTTAATAGCGTACTCGTAAGTGATTAAAAGTATGCATTACGCCATAAGCTTTGAATTGAACGTGAATTTACTTTATGAGATTGTTAGGAGTTGTGTTTAGATTAAACTTTAATTAGCTTCACTTGATCTATCTTCTCATTTTTCTGGAATGTCTGTGTCAACTGTTTTATTCTTTCCGCTTCCCCATCTAAAATGAAGAGTTCCAGACATTTGCTTTTCATGAAACGATTGTGAAGTTGGGTATAGATTATATCAAGAAAGCTATGTTTTATCCGCGTCACCGAGTCTTCAGCCTCATGACCGTGGATTAATAAGAGTACGGCCTTTAACCTCCCTATTAACTCAGCCTTCTCTTTTATGTCTGATAAGAGGATTCTAGCTCCTGCTCTGAGAACTTCAGATCTCCCTGAGAAACCCATCTCATCCTGAATCCTATCCAGCTCCACTAGCATCTTATCACTTAAGGACACGCTTATTATCGTCATGAGAAATCACTAATTCCAATTAATAACCTATATATAAATAAAACGAAAAAAATTAATAACAAAATCTTTATATGTTAATAAAAATTGACCTTTCATCCGTACAAGATGAATAAAAGAAACTGCATAATCATGGCTTTAGTCTTAATCGGCGTAACAACGGTTGTGGCTTCATTTTACGCCGTTACTCAAACCCCCGCTACGGAATCCGAGGAGGAGATGAGGGTCGTCGTCACGATAGTTCCTCAGGCAGAGTTCGTCGAAAAGTTAGGAGGAGATAGAGTGCTCGTCACTGTCTTAGTGCCTCCTGGAGCAAGTCCGCACACTTATGAGCCGACCCCCAGCCAGATGAAAGAAGTTGCTAAAGCAAAGATGTACGCCAAAGTAGGATCGGGGATCGAATTCGAGCTGGTCTGGATGGATAAGATCGTAGAGACGAACCCCAATATGTTAATCGTCGATTGCAGCTATGGTATCCAACTAATCGATATGACCAAATCCGATAAGCAGGAAGGTAAAGATCATCAACGTGTCGGGAAGGATCCTCACATCTGGCTATCTCCGAGAAACGCCATAGTTATGGTGGAGAACATTTATGAAGGACTGGTTGAGATAGACCCGGATAATAAAGAATATTATACAAAAAACAAGAATGTCTACGTCACAGCCTTGGAGGATCTCGACGTCGAGCTAAGCGAAATCTTTTCGGGTCTAACCACTAAGAAATTCATGGTTTACCATCCTGCATGGGGATACCTTGCACACGACTATAGTCTGGAACAGATTCCCATCGAAGAGGCTGGTAAAGCTCCTACGCCGGAGGGGTTAACTCGTCTAGTAGATCAAGCGAGGGAACATGATATTAAATTGATATTTGCAACGCCTGAGTTCGAGAGTAAAACCGCTGAGACCGTAGCAGATGAAATAGGTGGGAACGTGATTCTAGTAAGTCCTTTAGCTGAAGACTATATCAATAATCTTACGAAGATATCTGAAGAGATGACGAAGAGATTGGTGTAGACATGGATCCTGTAGTCGATCTCAGAGATGTATGGTTACGTTACGATGACAAAGTTATACTGGAGAGTATAAACCTCGTTGTGGAAGAGCGTGACTTTCTGGGGATTATAGGGCCTAATGGAGGCGGAAAAACCACTCTCCTGAAGATTATTTTAGGGTTGATAAAACCTAGCAGGGGAAAAGTCAGAGTATTCGGAGGACCCCCTGAGAGGAGTAGGCGGTTAATAGGGTACGTCCCACAAATACGACAATTAGATACAGCCTTTCCAATCACGGTCTGGGACATAGTCGAAACTGGAAGATTGGGTCATTCGAAGCCCCTCAGAAGGTACAACCTCAAGGATAAGGAGATGGTGAACACAGCCCTTGAAAAAGTCGATATGATGAAGTATAAGGATCATGCTATCGGAAAGCTCTCTGGGGGAGAGAGGCAGCGAGTGTTCATCGCTAGGGCTTTGGCTTCAGAGCCCAAGTTGCTCCTTCTAGACGAGCCTACCGCAAGCATCGATAAACGTTTAGACACACGATTCTGGGAGTTCCTGAATCTTTTGAAGAGTAAGCTCCCCATAATATTGGTGACGCACGATATTTCCGCGGTATCCATATATGTTGACAAAATCGCATGTTTGAACAGGAAGCTGTTCTATCAAGGGACAAAGGAGATTAAACCTGAAATCTGGGCTGAAACCTACCAGTGCCCCGTCGAGATGATAGCTCACGGTCTCCCTCATAGAGTAATCAAAGAACATTGAGTGGTGAATCAGAGTCATGATAGGAGTTCTTCAATACGAGTTCATGAGGAACGCCATTATGGCCGGATTGTTGGCAAGCGTGGCATGCGGTATAGTGGGGTCCTTCATAGTCGTGAAAAGGCTCGTATTTATCAGCGGCGGTATCTCCCACGCCTCATTCGGAGGCATAGGCCTAGGCTATTTTTTAGGTATAAGCCCGATTCTTGGAGCGGTGGTGTTCTCAATAGCCTCGGCTTTTGGTATAGGAGTTATAAGTAAGAAAGCTGCTCGGCGGGAGGACACAGCGATAGGTATTCTATGGGCCGTAGGAATGGCTTTGGGAATCACATTCATAGGATTGACGCCGGGCTATGCGCCAGACCTGTTCAGCTACCTCTTCGGCAGTATCTTAACTGTACCCCGCTCAGATCTCATCCTGATGGCCGCTCTAGACGTGGTCATAATCGGTTTCATACTCGCTCTATACAAAGAGCTTCTAGCCATCTCATTCGATGAGGAGTTTGCTTTAATACGTGGAGTACCCGTGAACTTGCTATATTTTCTCATCCTATGCTTGACAGCCCTCACGGTTGTGTTGTTGATTAGGATTGTGGGAATTATACTGGTCATAGCCCTTTTGACGATCCCTGCCGCCGTGAGCGAACAGTTTAACCATAACCTCAGGAATATAATCTTATCTTCCATAATACTAAGCGCCTCATTCACTTTGATAGGATTATGTCTTTCCTACATATTTGATCTCGCTTCAGGTGCGACAATAATACTCACATCGGGGACAGCCTTCTTCATAGCACTATCATATAAGACTTTAAGGATAAATTTGTGGACATATAGATCATAGACTGATGGGTACTTTGGTTGAGCGATTTTGTGTAGGAAATCGATTGACGGTTTTAATACAACAGAGTTGATCGATGATCTGCATCAGGATTCAATGAAAGCGTATCTATAATTGAGTAATATATCATCGCGTGTTAGGTAATGTAAATAACAGAAATAAAGGTCTAGAGCATTAAGTTATACTTTCACCATTTTCGCAAAGAATAGTAAATTATGAAAATGAACCTTCCTTTTATTATGAAGTTAATTCTTTTTCTTTTCCGAATTATCCTCATTGTCTCCTTGGAATGGAGGTTTAAACTTGAGTTCTCTATGCTCGAATCTATCGCTTAACCACTTGGTCAAGCCGAACCCCACGATAAAGATTATAACAATAACCCATATATCGATCAAATCGACTAATCAGCCCTATTATTATACTTACAAGTTATAGATCGATTATCTTCTTACTACTAAATGTATCGTACGACCTTTGAAGTTTAATTATCTTAGTGTCGTAATGTGGACGGTCTTACTTATTTGGTCGGGTTCCAATCGATCATAATATTTAAGTTAGATACATGAATATACATTTTTAAATTAATCGTGGAGGACACTGGCGTGGTAGATTGTCCATATTTATGGAGAACGAGACAATTACTATTATTTAAGCGAAGCTTTTGCAAAGCAGTTTTTCCTATCCAGAAATTAAATGAAAAAAAGATAAATGAACTCTGTTCAAATTCTCCGTACTGGGAGAACTGCGAATTTTATAAAAAACGATTCAAAGAGGAAATCACCCCCTTTAAGCTAAAAACGAAGCGTAGAAAATGATAGCAATAAATTATATGGGTTAACTGAACAGTAATCCAACTCGAAACATATTTTAGATTAAATGAAATGTATTAAAAGAGAAAGATCGATGATTCGTGAACCTGCATATGTTAGATGCATCTAGATAGTTAGGTGCCATGAGACGGTTCAATCCCCATTTTATATGGAATTTGGAGGTTTTTCAGGCCTTTATATTACATATAAGCTATAATGTTTAAATCCGATCGGCCTTATCGGTTCTCTAGAGTATGTAAGGAAATGCTGTATATACT
>CAYFVN010000292.1:0-3724 GCA_964346575.1 uncultured Candidatus Bathyarchaeia archaeon | reverse complement strand
TACGATACTCCGCTTCAACTAGCCCATAGTCCTCTAAGGCCTTGATCGATTTACCGATATCCTCGTCCTTAAAGGAGAGTGGCTCTCCAACGAAGCTGAGGAGCCTTAATACATCCCCTTTAAGCTCAGTTCTCCAACATACGCCGTGATATATGGCCAGAACCCTGATGATATGGGCCGTTAACTTCGCTAGCTCATGGGGTGTTCCAACCTTGAGGGCTTTAATAGCTAACTTAAAGAGGTCGGACTCATTAGTCAAACGGACACACCACACTTATATTTGACGTATCTACGCTAAAAATACATCTGATGGCGATTTATAGTATTACAGTTTTATATATCGCTCCGACCGTCGTCTTTAAGAGGAAACACCGATGGTTGTGAAGGTTTTAGCATCAGACTTCGATGGAACCCTAACGGATACGAGAGGGCTGCTCTCCCCCGAAGCGGTCAGGGCGGTGAGATCTCTAGAGTATAGAGGCGTTAGAGTCTCCCTAATATCTGGAATGAACTATCCCTCCTTAAATAAGCTAAGCCTCTACATTGGATGTGGTGGGGCCGTAGTCGCCGAGAATGGCTCTATAATAAGATACGGCGATAAGCTCAGAGTAATCGGTGATGGAGAGGCGTCGAGAAAGGTTCTAAAGGCGTTAAAGGAGAGGTTCCCAGAACTAGTTGAGTCATGGGATATCGATTATAGGAGTGTAGATCTAGGATTTAAGAGGGACCTCCCCAAAGCTGAGATTTCAAAGTTCTTGGACAGATATCCGGAAGTTAGGTTCATGGACAGTGGAGTAGCATACCATGTATTAGATAGGAGAGTGGATAAGGGATTGGGACTTAGGGTTGCCGCGGATTTTATGAAAGTAAAAACGTCGGACATCGCTGTTGTAGGCGATAACGAGAACGATCTTGATATGTTCGACGAGGCAGGGTTCACCATAGCCCTTGCGAACGCTCCTCAAAGGCTTAAGGGTAAGGCGGATTACGTAACATCTCGCGGTGGGGGTCTAGGATTCGTTGAGGCTTCCAACATGATCATGGCTCAGCTTGAAAAAAAGATTGTAGGCGTGGCATATCCTACATCCACGGCGTATCCCCAAGGCTGCGAGGAAGTGTGGAACTCGATGAGGAAGTACTCTGACGAACGGGGGTGGATCCCCTTAGACATTTCAAAAGAGAGAAGCCAAGGATTCGACAGTTTAATGGACTGTATAATGCGTTCCGACCTTATAGTAGTATTCATTCCAAATCCTGAAAATCTGATCGACTCGTACCCAGAGATCCTCTACGCTAGATGGATAGGTAAAAAGGTAACAGCCGTATCACCGCAACCAGTAACGGAGAAAATATTCGAAAGGGTGTACTCCAGCGTAGATGAACTGTCATCAGAGCTGTCTGAGGCATTGGAATAATTAATTTTGAAAGGTTCTGATATCCGATCTAAATAAAATTTTAGTTTAAAGATATGAAACTATTTTATTTAATTTAACTTAAAGTCGAACTCTCTCTATTTCTATTTTATAGCTGGGCGACAATGCAGTCAAACCCTCATTCCGCAGCGGCAGCATTTTTAGATACGTGCGGGCGCACCCTACAAAAACTTTACCACCGATTACCACCCCAAAGTATTGGGGATTACGTATCGTTCGCGGTGAGGGCACATTCCCTTTATGGGTATCAAATTTTCCATAGTCTTTTTCTTTCTTTGTAGATCTGTTGGAATAAGTCGGGGTGATCTTTTTTGAGCCATTCCCTGAAAGTGAGGAAAGGCTCAGAATCGCTGTCTTTTTTCTTAATCATAAATGTATCATCTCTTGGTTTTAACAGTAATCATACGAGATAATTTAGAATTATTATCTAACATCTGATACAAACAAAGGATAAATCGAAGTCTAAAACGATTAAAGTTACTCCGTTAACCACGCGCGGCGCTAATGATACTTTATTATCGTAGCATTCACCAAAAATCTAATCGTAATGAGAATAAAGGTCGGGGCGCTTCCTTGTGTAAGAGTTTGTCGTAGCGTGCGCTGTCATTTTTGTGGTTTAAAAAATTTAAATTAATCATATAAAGGAAATCATGTGATCGCTTTGGAATATGAGTTGGGCGACTTTTTGGCTGAAGTCGCGTATGCGAGTAGGAGGATGGTCGGGCATCTAACTGGCTAGTCAATAGTTGCCGGTACGCGTACTGGCAGCCTAGAGCCTCCTTAGGTATCGGTCCATTTCCCAATTAGTGACTTGGGCTCGGTATAGATCCCACTCCTTACGTTTCTCACGGAGGAAGTTCTCGAAGAGCTCTTCGCCTAACGCCCGTCTCATTAGGCTACTATTCTCGAATTCATCCAGGGCCTCTTTAAGGGATTCCGGCAGGGTCTTTATGTTAAGCCTCTTCCTCTCCTCATATGTGAGGTCATAGACGTTTAGGTCGGTAGGCTCTGGAGGGCTTATACGTCTCCTGATCCCCTCAAGTCCGGCCAAGCATAGAACTGCGAACTGGAGATATGGATTACCTGCTGGATCGGCGCATCGGATCTCAACCCTAGCGGCTTTTCTCCTACCTCCGAAGTTTGGAACTCTTATCAAAGGGGATCTGTTACGATGCCCCCAGGCAATGTAGACTGGAGCCTCGTAACCTGGTACAAGCCGTTTGTACGAGTTGGGCCATGAAGCCAATACAGCGATCATCTCACGCCCGTATTCGAGCTGTCCGCTCATAAATTGTAAGGCAGTATCGGAGATGTAGCCTTGCTCCTCATCCTCTCTGTAGAATTGGTTCTTTCCATCCAGGGACCACAGGCTTTGATGTACATGCATGCCCGACCCATTAACGCCGTAGAACGGTTTAGGCATGAACGTGGCCAAGTATCCATTCCTTGCGGCGACGCTCTTAATTAGGATCCTCATAGTCACAGCCCTGTCAGCCGTCTCTAAAGCCTCATCAAATTTGAAGTCGACCTCATTCTGTCCTAAAGCCACCTCGTGATGAGCTATCTCGATATCTATGCCGAAGGCCTCAGACTCGTCGGCCATCTCACGTCTAAGTTCCTCCGTAAGATCGCCAGGATGTAGATCGAAGTATCCGCCTATATCTATAGGTGTAGGTTCAACTCCTTCAGTCCGTTGGAGTATGAAGAACTCAAGCTCTGGAGCGCATTTAAAGGTCACACCATCCTTACGACACTCAGCTAAGGCTCTCTCAAGAGCGTATTTAGGGTCACCATTAAACCTCTTACCATCGGGAGTATATATGTCACAAATGAAGCGGCACGTCATTTTACTCTCAGCTCTCCAAGGGATTATTGCGAAGGTAGACGGGTCGGGAAAGAGAACCAGATCCGACTCCTCAATGGGACGGTAACCTGTAACAGATGAACCGTCGAAAGACTGTCCTTCCTCGAAGACAGACTCTATACGATTAGCATTCACTGATAGGCTTTTAGGGATCCCATTAATATCCGTGAACTGGAGGCGTGCAAACTTGATCCCTCTCTCACGAATTAAATTTGAAACTTCACTTACAGAGTTTCTCCATTCACTATCTCTGAAATGCCTCAACTTCCCCACTCTTCTTAGTTCAAATACGGGATTCCAGATGCTTGGGGAATACTTAAAGGTTTAAGTGGGAAGCATCCTCGATCCGTCTTTCGATAGTCTACTCCCACATTGCCGAACAAAATTCAAAGTCTAAATCTAAGATTAACTGGCCCGATGAATGGCC
>CAYFVN010000291.1:0-2685 GCA_964346575.1 uncultured Candidatus Bathyarchaeia archaeon | reverse complement strand
TGCCCTTATCAGTATTCAGAATATCCTTGGTAGACATGAGAGCTCTACCCATAGCTATCACCTCACCTTTAAGTGTGAATATAGCTATGACTGAATTTTTCATAATTTCAATGTTTAATTTGACTATTCCAGGTATCGCTAGGTGAGCTCCATGACATAAAGCGTCTACGGTGGTGTCTTTCACATATATCTCAGGTATATGTTTAAACGCCTCCTCAACAGGTTTTATAATGCTCCTAAGAAGACTCTCATTCCCATATTTCTCGTACTCAT
The DNA here is from genome assembly GCA_964346575.1 of uncultured Candidatus Bathyarchaeia archaeon. Classification (GTDB taxonomy): domain Archaea; phylum Thermoproteota; class Bathyarchaeia; order 40CM-2-53-6; family DTGE01; genus CAYFVN01. The sequence goes on along the minus strand of CAYFVN010000291.1, from coordinate 2,412 downwards.
ATTGGGCGTTCATAATATCTAGCATGGTTGAGAGGCTCTCGTCAACATGGAAAGGCCCCGACCTTGTACGACGTAGCTCTCTCATGTGAGCCCCTACTCCTAGGGCTTCACCCATATCGTAGCAGATCTTCCTGATGTATGTGCCTGCCTGGCATGCAACTTTGAATAGCACTAGCCTATCCTCAACATCAAGCAATCGTATATAATATATTACGCGCCGCCTTACCACGCGTTTAACAGAGGATCTAACTGGAGGCAACTGATATATCTCACCTGTAAACTCCTTCATAATTCGCTCTAGAGCGTCTCTGGTAAACTCATCGTGAAGTTGCATGAGACATATATACTCTTTCCCTGTTAGTAGGAAAGCCCTTATAGCCTTTGTAGCCTCTTCTAAGGCCACTGGTAGAACTCCGGTGACCTTCGGATCGAGAGTCCCCCCATGACCGACTCTACGAATTTTTAAAATCTTCTTCACCCAGGCTACTACCTCGTGGCTTGAAGGGCCTGGAGGCTTATCTAGATTTATTAGTCCGAGACGAATATGATCCATTAAAGGCCTGTTCCAAGGATTAGAGCCGAATTTGGGATCCGTTTCATCTTCGTCCCTGGTTATGAGTGCGTACTTTTTAAGCCATGGCGGTGTGATGTTCAAGTCTTCTCTCCTCATCTAACAGGTTTCCAGTCTATAGGGGCGTAACCTAAATATATTGGTGCTTCATAATTCTTCCTCTGGCTTTGAGGACCTTCGTGAAGCGGTTTGACATGTATAAGACTCCCTCCACGTGGTTAACCTTTAAACTCAGGGAGGCTCAAAATGGTATTAGATAAGCTTTCGAATTTTAGGAATTATCTTAGATTCTCAGGAATAACTGAAATTTCTAGAAGATATTTCGTAATGAATACTTTCGATGGCGCTCTGACAATGCTTGGAATAATTTTAGGCTCCTATGCTTATGGTAGGATGAATTTCCATCTTATCTTGGGAGCTGGATTCGGAGCGAGCTTGGCTATGGCTATATCAGGTCTCTCAGGATCCTATATGACTGAAAGGGCTGAGCGTAAAAGAGGCCTTCAGGAACTTGAAAGAGTTATGTTACGTGAAATGGAAAACTCTATACATGCAAGGGCTATGAAAGTAGCAACAATATTGGTTGCTCTAGTAGGTGGAGGCGCTCCACTTTTAGCAGGCACCGTAGCTTTAACACCGTTCCTATTATCTACCTGGAACCTATTATCTCCGCTATGGGCCATTTATACTTCGGTAAGCTTGATCATGGCTATGCTCTTCGTCTTGGGGATATTCCTAGGCAGAGTTAGTGAGGAAAACCTAATAATCTCGGGGATTAAAACTTTAGTTATAGGCTTAGCCACCGCAACCATAGTTATTTTAGTAAGTGGATTCGGAGGTTAGTCAAGGAATAGATTGTACGGGTTAGAGGCGGAATTAAATGTTCAAGGATGCAGATGAAGTTAAGGTTAAGAGACTTGTTCTAGACGTGTTAAAACCTAGAGAGCCGCCGATATATATACTCGCATCTAAACTAACGGCTTGTAGAGGAGTTTACGAGGTAAGTATAAGCCTTGCGGAGGTAGATCAGCAGACTGAAACCATAAAAATATCACTAGACGGAAATGGAATAGATGTAAACGATGTTGAGCAGTGTATAGGCGAGCTGGGAGCAAATGTTCATAGTTTCGATGAGGTTAGAGTCTCCCGAGAGAGTCAACCCAGAAAAAGCGGTGGAGGGTGAAGCTACTGCTTCATGAAATCTTCTTTACTGTTCTTCTTGAGTGTGGCGAGAACCTCTTTATCTGAGGCTCCTCTCTTCAATTTTATCCTTTCAAAGGTGGATGAGAGATGGACTATGTTTGCCCTCTGTCGTTTAATCCCAGAGATGCTTTTTGGTCCAGTAATCAAGACGAAGTTCTTATCAATTACATCGATTAAAACGCATTTCTTCCCCTTTTTACGTCCTTTAGTTTTTATGCATATAGTTCCAACATCGATCGTAGACATTACCTTCACCTTTCAGCCTTCTCTTGGATGTAGTCAGAGACTATATTCTTAAGCATTTTTATAGTTTCTTTTAGAGGGAGAGTTGAAGTGTCAATTATCAGATGGTAAACCGATACGTCTTTTACATCTATCCCATATAAATTTTTAAATCGTATCCTCTCCCGAGACTCCCTCTTCCTAGTCATACGTTCAGCCTCTTGAACTGTTATGTCATCTCTATCGGCTATCCTCCTATAACGAACATCGTCTGGAGCGGTTAAGAATATTTTTAGATCTGCATTTTCGCCTGCCATTCGGGCCGCTAGCTGACCATCTATGATCGCGAAACCATATTCAACTTCTTTCTTCAAAGCATCATCTACACGACGGTCTATGGAGGAGTCTGATTCAGC
>CAYFVN010000290.1:0-4453 GCA_964346575.1 uncultured Candidatus Bathyarchaeia archaeon | reverse complement strand
AACAGAGTATCTATCTTTTTTAGATTCTCGAGTCTTGTTATATTACTCGTTCCTAAAACATTTATCATGCCCATTACGGTTGCAATGTGGCATATTCTCCCGCAGCACGAGTCGATATTTGGTGTCTGATAACATACCCTTGCAAACTTCTGAATTACAAAATTATTCTCATTTGTCAATTTTCCACTGGTGTTGAAGAAGACATCGTTAGGACTCAAGTTTCTAGTACTCTTATAAATAGCGTTCAGGGCTTCACTTAGCGATGCTTTAACCTGTCTACCATTTCTCTTAATTAGGGGTGTTTTAATCCGATTCTTATCATAAACCTCGTTAATGGTTAATCCCTTAACACAGGGAAATCCTTCACTAACATCGTCACCCTTAACCCCAGTAACTTTCAGAATCCTATTATCTTTAACTTCATAGTTTAATCTGCAACCCAAACCGCAATAAATACAAGAGGATTCCATGTTTTACTCCCTCGATCTTACAACGATTATAACCGTGTTATATTTTAGACTTCATTTATAAATTTTTTCACCGATGATTCAACCCCTCCTAATATTTTACCTGTTTGAAGGCGTGATTCGTAGATACTTGAATATTGTTCTTCTCGCAGGAAATGCTCTGAGCTTTAGCAAGCATCTATATTGAGAGCACGTTACCGCACTAATTATCGTTGCGATTATGACTTTTACTTCTGCAGTAGACAAGCCAATAAAGTAGTCCCACAAAAATTGCACCGCCAACGATGTTCCCTAACGTCACGGGAACTAAATTATCAACTAAGAAATGAGCCCATGTTAAGTTTGACACATCTATTAATAATGGGGCCGTGACCACTTGAGACTTTCCTTTCAGAAGTATCCCGATCGGGATAAAGTACATATTTGCAATGCTGTGTTCATATCCGCTGGCAACGAAAGCCATAATTGGGAAGTATACTCCAAATATCTTACCGATAGTATTCTGGGCGGATATTGCAATCCATACTGCTAAGCATACGAGCCAATTACAGAGAACACCTCTAGCAAATGCTTCGCCAATTGGTAAATTAACTTTTAAATTAGCAATGTTCAAAGCAGCAGCACCAACGAGATTTGAGTTAATCTTCCAGAGACCGGAAAAATACACCAATAAAACAAATAGTAGTGACCCCATAAAATTCCCTATGTAAACAACAATCCAGTTCTTTGCGAGATGAAATGGTGTAACTTTTTTACTCATGCAAGGGATGATCATTAGGTTATTTCCAGTGAATAACTCTGCACCCCCTATAACGACTAGCATAAGCCCGACGGAAAAGACAGAGCCTGACAGGAATTTTGCGACTCCAACACCAAGATGTGCAGCCGTATCATGAGATACCATAGTCGCTAAAAAAGCCCCGAACCCGATATATGCCCCCGCTAAAATTGCCAATATAAATATATTTTGGAGAGGCATTATAGCTTTTGCTTCTCCGATCTCTTCCATCTTTTCCGCGATCTCATCTGGAATTTTAGATCCCATTTTATCATCCCTAATCTATTGGAAGGGAAATCAATATATACGTAGCAGTTCCAATTCGAAAAGCTAAAACGGTGGCGATATACTATTGTCAACACAAGAAAATTTTGATAAAATAAATATCGAAAAGATATTGAAGCTCATAAGGAGATTTAATGGATTATCCGGTGCAGAGATAAAAGATTTAACAGGTCTTCCCGCCGAAAAAATAAATGATTATATAGATTATATGAAGAACCTAGGTATCGTGAGTGTAAAGGGGAACGATCATCCCTACAGTTTCTCTTCAGTGAAAATTACTAAGGACGGAATAAAATTACACGATAAAAAATTGTTAGAAGGGCATTTCGATGCTTGAATGATTTGCGTTATGAGATACTGCCGAGCGCTCTATTTCCTTTTTTTACCTTTACTCCTGATCTCTTCAAGATATTTATCTATCCTATTGTCCAGTATCTGGAAGCTTGACTCGTCGATACTCCCATCTCTCAACTCTGATGCCACCAAATCTTTGATATCGTATAATGCTGCCTCGCATTTGCTCTCGTTCTCTTTGTAAGTTATATATAGCTTATCGACTCTATCCAATAGGTCTTTAACACGACGCCTTTTCCTTTTTCTTATAAACCAAGCGATTACAGCACCTGTAACCGCCAAGGCACCAAAGACAGACTCTAAACCTATCTCCGGCTTAAACCAAGTAAACCCGGGGGACTCGGTTTTCATAGTTTCCGTTTGAGTTTCTACTGTAATCGGGGTTTCTTTGGTTTCAACCGCTTCGGTGGTTACCTCTGTCTTCGTCTCATCTCTAAGGCTTGTCGTATCCGAGGTTTCCTCTACAGGAATCGCGGATAAAGTGAAGAAGTATATCGTATTATCGGAGCCTCCTGCCGCAAGATATCTTCCATCCGCTGAAATGGAGACGGAGAGAATGTCATCCTCAGTAGTGTACCTCCAAGTGTAACTTCCTTTGGTGAAGGACGCGTCAAATAGATATATGGAGTTATCCTCTCCTCCCGCAGCGATATACGAGCCTTGGGAGTTCAAAGCTACTGTAAGCGCTTTACCACCCATCTTGAACTTCCAGAGGGGACTGTTCCCAGTGAAATCCTTGTCGAAGTAGTGTATATATCCATCACCGCTCCCTACCGCTAAGTTCGACCCGTCCGAGGAGATGACCGTAGAGTAAACTTTTCCTCCCAACTTTGCTCGCCAAAGGTAGTTTCCCTTTGAAAAATCTCGATCCGCGAAGTAGACATATTCATCGAAACTTCCGGCTGCGATATATTCTCCCCTTTCTGAGATGGAAACAGAATTTACCGCATCCTCTGTTTTGAACTTCCATAGGTAGGTATTCCCCGTATAGGCATTGTCGAAAAAGTATACGTGTCCGTCATCACCACCAGCCACAAGATATTCTCCATCTTTAGATATGGCTACGGAACGTATCTGACCTTCAGCTTTGAACTTCCATAATGGCTTTCCGACGGTATTATCGAAAAGATACAAATATCTGTCAAAGCTTCCCGCAGCGATATATTTTCCGTCTCCTGACATAGAAACACTCTGAACAATGCCTTGAGTTTTAAAGGCCCACAGCTTATTGACAACTCCACCCGCCTGTTGTAACAAATATATATGGTTACCTCTATCTCCGGAAGCGATGTATTCGCCGTTGCTCGAAATTGCTAAAGTTTGAACGCGACCACTTGTATGATATAACCACAGCCTTCGCGAGCCTGTGAAGGCCTTATCAAAAAAAAATACATTACCATCTTCAGATCCAACGGCGATATACCCACCGTCATCGGAGACTGCGACTGCGTTTATATCAGATGGTAGCTTATAACTCCAAGATAGAGGTTGTGAGGAGTTGGGAGGTACGCTAAGTAGGAGCAGTAATGCAATACATGAAATTATAAAATAATTCCTTCTGTTAGTGCGTTTCATGAAGGGACTATTAATCAACCCCTAATATAAAAAGCATGCTGGTTGATATTTTCTAGATCCCTTGATCAACGCAAGACTCCTGAAAAGTTCCTCTTCTACACTGGTGTTCCTTCATCTTCACTTTATTCGTCTGATCGAATCAATCTATGTTTTTACTGAGGAAATGTTCTGGGGGGATGCTCGATTCGCAGGGCACTCCAGTGTGACAAAGACCGCATATGTACATCCTTCCATTTACCATTCCTTGGGGATCGCGGAGGGCTTCTTTTGGGAAATACTTGGAGATGACATGTTTTAGCTTCTTGGATAAGTAGTTGAAACACTTCGCATTATCCTTGCCTTGTGGAGTTATACAGCCTGCCGGACAGCGCTTGATACACGCGCCGCAACCCTCCATCTCCAGATGGGGGCAGTAGGCGGTATGTGAATCGAACTTCCTTTCAGTAGCCGGTAGTTTGAGGTCGGTGATCAAGCTGCCGCAGCGCATAGCCTGACCCTTCTCGGTTATAAGTCCTCGGTTCAGGCCGAAGGTGCCCAGTCCAGCTATTAGGCAGTAGTGGCGTTCTGACCAGTTGGAGATTGGACCCTCGGGTTTATCCCAAAATACCTTGAAGGGTTGGGACTGAGACGGGGCAACCGCCCGGTAGCCAAGTTCATTCAGGAAGGAGATCAGCTTTGAGCGCAACTGGTTGTTGAGAAGTTCTCCGTTGAGACGGGCATGTGCCCAGTGGGGAGAAGGCTGACGACGCCGGCGGCGATTGCTGTCTCTGATGGTCTCTGTGAAAGGGAGTATCCATGCGATGATACTCAGGTTTTTGGGGGCTTTCCCTGGGAAGTTCTTCTTCCACAGCTCCTGAGGGCTGAGGTGAAGGCTTCCCACCGCCTCCTTTAATTTGGTGATGAGGGGGTCACTGGCGTTGGCGAAGCCTACCAGAGGCTCCTCGGAGATGGGAGTGTTGTCTAGATACTCCAGTCTATTCTTTGGACTCTCCAA
>CAYFVN010000289.1:0-6196 GCA_964346575.1 uncultured Candidatus Bathyarchaeia archaeon | reverse complement strand
TCGTTCATCAAGAGATTCTCGGAAAACGGCCAAGTGAACGTCGCAGAGTCGTCGGATCGATTCTCTCGGCATGCCTTCTTTTATCAATTCTCCCTCGACACGGGCGATCTCCGTCGGCGAAACATCTTGAAATTTTTCTTTGAATTTTTCCTTTACTTCCTCAGGTTTGGCTCCTTTATGCAGTTCCCTAATAATCCTTTTTAAAAGGTCCTTTTTATTCTCTTTTTCAATCATTATATTTTACCTTTCTTTTATTTGTAAATGAATACAAGTTTCTTGAGCGCACGATCCTACGAATTTATGGATATATTAACATTAACTTATCTATGAAGGTTTTGCTTCTCGTTGTAGGATTCACCCGCGCATACAAGGCATTCGGCCTCCGCTTCATCGCTAAAGAATTCCCCTTTTTAACTGTAGATTGGAAGGCTTATTACTATACTGTTTAACATGCGCTCAAATAGATCTTTAACCTCTGGGCAATGTTCTGAGCTCAAATTTTTCACCTTTAACGCGAATATTTTGGAGCTCTCGCTAAGATACCGTGCATAATAATATTTGGAATCCATTCTACAGATGAATAATTGAAATTGAAATGTTTAGATGGTTTTGTGGGAGAAAAACAATTTAATATAAAACTTTAATTGAATCTCTAATCGATATGAGGGTGAGGTTGAAAATTGGATAAGCAATTGGGAGGGAGATCGAACAATAAAGTTGTGGTTAACTTTAATGGTGTTAATCATCTTGCCATGGTTACTGGCGACATGGATATGACCATTCGTTTCTGGAGGGATCTACTTGGAATGAGGTTGGTGGCAGGTCTAGGAAGACCTGGATATAGACATTACTTCTTCCAGCTTTCAGATACTGACTTGGTCGCATTCTTTGAATGGAGAGGAGTACAACCTACGCCCAAAAAAGAGCACGGAAGACCTGTAAAAGGGCAATTCATCTTCGACCATGTTTCTTTCGGAGTAGAATCGGAGGAAGATCTATGGACATTGAAGGATAGGATAGAAGCCGCTGGTTTTCAAGTTTCCGATGTTATTGACCACGGATTCATTCACTCAATCTACACCCATGATCCGAACGGAATTCCTATCGAATTTAGCGCCAACGTTCCAGAAAGAGACGTAAGAAAAAATCCGATAGTGGTAGATGAATCCCCTTCCGAAGTTACCTTAGAAGGGGCGGATCCTCTTTTGGATAAATGGCCTACGACGAAAAGAACAACTCCCAAATCGGAGAGGGCAATCTATCGCGGAGCTGGCAGCGAGCTTTTTCACGGAAAGAAGATGGAACCCTAGTACTGCGGTTTACTTACAGAATCGTGTCCAGCACAATACTTGACAGTGAACGACGTATCGTTTAGTGCACGCTCTAAAACTGATGACAAATATTAGCTGGTTTATTGCGATGGAATGTGACTGATATAAAATCCCCTTATTTTTTTCATGTGTACTTTCCATCGTTAGATTTTAATGTTTACCGGATCATTAAACAAGGTGGCGTTTGACTACTCGAGCTTGGATGAAGCAATATCTGGATTTATCTTAATGAATGATCACTAGTTCTATCTTCAATATCCTTCAGTTCATCGTAGTGCTCTTTCACACTTTCGTATATTCTCTTGAAGAGACCGTAATACATTAGATATACTTTCGATCTGCCTTTGTCAGGCTTTTCGGCTTCTATGCAGGAAACTAACCGAGCAGTAGCAAAGTCAAAGTTGGGATATATACCGGAACCGACGCCTGCCGTGATGGCTGCTCCAAGGGCTCCAGCTTCGGTCACTTGAGGCAGCAATATAGAATACTCCAACACGTCTGCAATTATTTGTCTCCAAAGCTTGCTCTTAGCTCCCCCCCCTCCAATCCTGATCCGGTTTATCTCCACTCCACGCGAAATCAAGACTTCTAGTATATCACGGGCGCAATAGGCTGCTCCCTCCAGGAAAGCCCTGATAACGTCCGCTTTCGTATGGTTAAGGGTAAGACCGAATAGCATACCACGTGCATTCGGGTTCCAGATGGGAGCCCTCTCACCGGAGAAGTATGGCATCGCTATCAGGCCATTAGCTCCCAAAGTGGACCTCTCCGCTTTTTCATCCATCAGCCTATAGGGATCTACCTTTAATCTTAGGCTCTCAATCCTCTCAAGGTCGCAGAGTTGATCCCTAAGCCATCGGTACGCAGCGCCGGCCGTGGATATTGCTCCCATCATGAGATACAGTCCCGGTACTGCGTGGAGTCTATTCAATAGCCGTAGATCAAATCGGGGCGTTTCAGTAAGATGTACGAAGACTATCGTGGTGCCAATGGATATAAAGGTGGTACCGTTTTTCACGGCTCCAGCGCCCACACAAGCGCACGAAGTATCGTTTGCTCCAGCTACAATTGGTACACCGGATTTTATGTGGAGTTCTTCAGCCGCTCTGGTGGAGAGGGTTCCAACCACTCCTGAAGAGGGGTAGATTGTAGGGAGTTTATCCATTGACAAATCCATGAAATCTAAAATTTCTTCGCTCCATCGCTTTCTTCTCATTTCAAATATTAAGGATGCTGAAGCTTGGGTATAATCGGTACTGAACTCATCTGTCATCCGGTTTACGACGTACCCGTTCACGTTCAAGAATTTATGGGTTCTTTCATAGATCCTCGGTTCATTCTCTTTTATCCATAGTATGCTGGGAGCCGAGAAAGCTCCAGGGGCGATACGATTTCCAGTGATCTCGAATATCCTATTTTCTCCGATATGCTCTTTGATCCACTCCGCTTGCTTTACTGATCTCCGATCTATCATAAGGATAGCGTTTCTGAGGGGTGTTCCTTTCCTGTCTACGGGCACCACTGCGGGAGTCAATACCGCTGTACCGACCCCCTGGATTTCCTCGCCTCGAACCCCCGTTCCCTTAAGGGCGGTTTTTACGGTATTCTTTAGAGCTCTCCACCATATTTCGACGTCCTGTTCGATCCATTGAGGTTTTGGAGAAATAATATCATACTCCTCGTGGGCGGCTCCTTTTATGCCTCCTTTTTCATCGAAGATGATGGCTTTAGTGCCAGTTGTCCCGATGTCTATACCTAAGAGGTAATTTGACAATTTAACCATCCCATAAACTGTTTAAAGCGTAATGGGGTCGCACACCATCCTATAAGCGCATTTAACTCTATCCAGTTCGTATGCAAATATATATCTATAAAAATGGTTTAATCGTTATGTTTAGCAAAAAGTGTCTTTAAGAGATTAGCCGTATCCAATTTGCCGGGTTGGGAGAAGGGTTGAAGATAGCGATTTTTTACGATACTGGTGTTAAGGAAAGGCATTTCAGAGATGGTTTCAAAGAACTAATGAAAGAACACCAAATTAGAATTGTGGAACTCGATAGATCCATAAGTTTTACCGCTTCCACTGAGTCTGAGAAGAGAATTCGCGAATTCATAGGCAGTCCTAGACAGATAGTGAGTGATATCGGAGATGCGGATATTTTGGTGGTGAATTATGCTCCAGTGACAGCTGAGGTAATGGACGCCGACAAAAGCCTAAAGCTCGTCGGCGTTACTAGAGGCGGCCCGGTAAACGTCGACGTGCAGGCGGCGTCGATGAGAGGAATACCGGTGGTTAATGCACCTGAGAGAAACGTTGAATCCGTTGCAGATTTCACTATAGGCCTTATAATATCCTCTATCAGACAGATCGCCAGATCGTACCATTCACTTAAGATAGGCAGAGAGTTCCGGGTTAATCCACGGTTATATCCGGACGCTGTGACCTTTGGATTCGAATTAAATGGTAAGACGCTTGGCATAGTCGGATTGGGAAGAATTGGTAGAAGGGTTGCCGAAAGGGCCAGTGCCTTCGGAATGAGGATAATCTATTACGATCCGTATGTACCCGCGGCGGAGGGCGGTAAGGTTAGCGCAAAGAGGGTCGACTTGAATAACCTGCTCAGCGAGTCGGATGTTGTAACATTGCATTTGAGGCTTTCGAGGAAGACGAGGCACATGATAGGTAAAGAGCAGCTCGATCTCATGAAGGAGGATGCCTATATCGTAAATACTTCGAGGGGAGGTATTATAGACGAGAAGGCGTTAATTCAAACTTTGAGAGAGGATCGGATATTGGGAGCTGCCTTGGATGTTGTGGAGGACGAGCCCATAAGATTGGACAATCCATTGCTGAAGCTTGACAATGTAGTAATAACACCTCACGTAGCAGGATCGACTGTGGATGTGCCGTTCAAGTCTGTACGGATAATGGCTGAAGAAGTCACAAAGTTCGTACGGGGGGGAAAGCTCACTAGACTGGTGAGTTCGAAGCCGTAATACTTGATCTTCAACCTCCTTTTTGTAGTTCCCTAAATTCATCCCTCAATTTAGAATACGTCCTCTTGTATATTTGAAACAGCCGTGAATATCTACGATTATAGCGAGTTCTCGGGGTATAGGTTTCCTCCACCCTATTTCTATGAAGATCAGAAAAATCCTTTACCCAACCCATGCCGTAACGGGCTAACTCAGCACAGCCAATCAATGAAGAGTCAACGTCCATCGATACCCTAACGCTCTTTCCCAGAATATCCGCTCGAATCTGGTTCCATACCTTACTCCTGGCTCCCTGACCAGACACCTTGAGATCGCTGACTTTCAGACCCATCTCCTCAATCGCCTCCAAGTTATGTCTGACGGCGTACGAGGTCCCCTCATAAATGGCCCTCGCCACGTCTCCCCTTCCATGAGCGAAAGACAGACCGAATAACACTCCTCTAGCGTACGGATCCCATATCGGAGCGCGTTCACCGGTCAAATAAGGTAAAAATATCAGATTCTTAGAGCCCACAGGCGATTTCTCCACCTCCCCATCCAACAACCGAAAGGGATTCACACCCTTCTCAGCCGCCTCACTCTTCATGGATTTACAGAATTCTTCGAGAAACCATCGAACCGCAGATCCGTGCACATTCATTGCTCCCTGCGTCAACCAGCGATCTGGAACTACATGGCACCTGTTCAATAACTTTAACGAAAAAACCGGTTTGTCCTGGCAAACCAATACGCTGGATACGGATCCTGCAGTTAACAATGTATCGTTGACATTAATGACACCCTCCGCTAGGGCTGCTAGAGGGGTATCCGAACCCCCCGTTAAAACGGTGGTCCCCTCAACCAGTCCCGTTTCTTTCGCCGCTTCAAAAGTCACATAACCCAGGATTTCCCAAGAAGGTTTTGAAGGCGGAAGAACACTATATGGTATCTCCAACAAATCCGCCATCTTCCCAGACCATTCGTGCCTGTATATATCAAAAAGCAACGTCCAAGAGGCGTGTGTCCAGTCATATGAATATTCACCGGTTAATAGATATCCTAGGTAACCCGTGGCCACCGAGAATTTGCTCGTAACTTTAAAAATCTCCGGTTCGCTGTCTCTGATCCACATCATCTGAGCGGCGGATTGGATGGGCGCGATCCGGTTGCCGCATACGGCCATTAATTCCTCTGGAGTCACTCTAAGTTCAATTTTTCTACACTGCGGCGTGGAACGTTGGTCGAAAAATAATATCGCAGGCCTCAGAGGTTTTCCATTTTTATCCAGGCAAACGAGCCCCATATGGGCGCCGATACTGATACATGAGATCGCGTCTCCATTTAATTTAAATTTTTTAAATGTGTCTCTTAAAGCCTTTTTGAATACCGTCCACCAGTCCTTTGGGTTTTGCTCAGCCCATCCGGGTTTACGGCTTAACGTTGAATACGTATAATCATCGGGGGCTACACATCGAAGGTGGGCTTGGTCATCGAATAATCCCAACTTAAGGGAGCCGGTCCCAAAATCTGCAGCCAGTATTAGGTTATTAGCTCTTACCATAATCATTGATAACTAACTTTTCTAAATTTAAAAAGATCGCTCGGGGGTTTAGTATCGCGTGATCAATAGCATTCGATCTAAACAATTATCAACACGTATTTGTAGTTGGTCCACACGAGCAAATTCGCAGTGTTTTCGCAACCAGAATTGGACCTAAATTCTCAGAGGGTCAAGATATCATAAACCTGCTTTTTTTGATTTCCAGTTATGGATGCTACCGCTGCGACTTTAAAAGCTAGCGCTCGATGTTCGAATGGTACATTTGAAGAGATTTTATTTTCGATTTTCCCTCACGATAGGCGGCGATACCCTTTGAGGCGGCCATAGC
>CAYFVN010000288.1:0-4269 GCA_964346575.1 uncultured Candidatus Bathyarchaeia archaeon | reverse complement strand
ACACCGTCTACTGCGTAGACTGTACTCTTCTGACCGAAGAAGCTCCTCGGATAGTAGTACTTCTTTAAGTCTTTTACGTCAACTATTACTTCCTGCATTTTTCTCCCTCATTAGATTCATCGGTTGTAACTTTAGAAAAGATGGCAGGCAACGTAGTTTTCTCCTTTAATCTTTTTGATATTTGGTCTCTGTTTTGGGCATATATTCATTGCATACTTACATCGTGGATGAAATCTGCAACCTGTAGGGGGGTCTATTAGGGAGGGGATATCTCCGGGAATGGTTCCAAAAGTTCTTTTACCGCCAAAGGGGTCTGGAACCACCTCTATTAATCCTCGGGAGTATGGATGTTTAGGAGCTTTAAAAATCGTCTCTGTATCGGAGATCTCTGCTATGGTTCCGGCGTACATAACGACTACTTTATCGCATATCTCTGCGATCAGAGCGAGGTCGTGTGATATGAACAATATGGCTGAAATGATGTTTTGACGCATTAAATCTCTCATCAAATCCAAAATCTGCGCTTCAATCGTAACATCTAACGATGATGTTGGCTCATCAGCGATAAGCAAACGGGGAGTACATGAGAGTGCCATCGCGATCATTACGCGTTGCTGCATTCCTCCACTTAATTCGAAGGGATATCGCTTCAAGAGTCCTGGAGGATTGGGCAGACCTACCTCATCCAATACTTTGATTGCTCGCTCTTCAGCTTCACTCTTACCTACGTCTTGATGTGATCTGATTGCCTCTGTTATCTGTTCTCCCGCGGTTAGGACTGGGTTCAACGCCTTCGATGGCTCCTGGAAGATCATCGATATTTTAGCTCCTCTAACTTCCCTCCTCATTTTCTCGATGCCCATTTTAAGTAAGTCTGATCCTTCAAGCAGTATTTCTCCTCCGGTGATAATGCCGGGAGGGGGGATCAACCTTAAAATTGATAATGCCGCTGTGCTTTTTCCGCAGCCGCTTTCACCCACTAAACCGACCCTTTCCCCCACGGATAGATTAAAACTGGCACCATCTAACGCTTCAATTACTCCTTCTTCGGTGTAGTATCGAACTGTAAGATCTTTTACATCTAATAATTCGTCCGTCATCATTAGAACGCTCCTCTCAGTCTGGGATCAAGCGCATCTCTTAGCGCATCTCCTAGAGCGTTAAATCCCAGGATAGCGATGAATATAGCTATCGACGGAAAAAGAACTACGTGAGGAGCTAATTGGAGATATATCCTGCCTAGACCCACCATTGCACCCCATTCTGGTGTTGGTGGCTGTGCTCCCAACCCTAGAAAACTTAAGCCCGCTGCCATTTCAATTGCTCGGCCCAGATAAATCGTCGACTGTACAGTGATTACCGAAACGCAACCTGGGAGAATATGACGGGAGATAACGTTTGGAAGACGTTCTCCTGTCGCCCTTGCAGCATCGATGAATTCCCTCTCTTTTATCGTTAGTGTGGTAGCCCTGACTAATCTTATGTAATTTGGGATACTCCATACACCAATCGCTATAATCGCATTTTGAAAACTTGGGCCGAGTACTGACACTATTAATATAACTAATAGAAGGTAGGGGAACGACAGTAATGCATCGGTAATCCTCATTACTACGATATCGAGTTTTCCACCAATATAACCCGAGAGGAGGCCTAAGGGTGTACCGATGCAAACTCCAATTGCAACTGCCAAGAGCGACTCTATCATGGCTAACCTACCTCCATATATCACTCGGCTCAATATGTCTCTTCCCGCCAAATCGTATTCAAATGGATGCCCCCGCTCCGGAGTAACTAGACGCTTGTCCAGATCCAAGAGAAATGGGTCGTATGGAGACAATACTGGCGCAAAAATAGCTATAATGAAAATCGCGACAACCACAAATGCGCCAAATACAGCCATTTTGTCTTTTCTCATTCTTCCTGAGAGGACTATATATGGCCCAGCTATTTTCGATAGTGAATACCGCATACGAGTATAGGCAGAATCTTCACTCATCTTTGATTCACTTCCCACGTCTGATTCGTGGATCGATAATAGCATAGGTAAGATCCGTGAACATGTTAACCAATATGAATGACAACGCAAATATCAATACAGCCCCTTGAATCAGAGGGTAATCCCTTTCATATATCGCATTTACCATCAAGGTACCCATACCTGGATAGGCGAAGACAGTTTCCGTTATAATGGATCCCCCTAGGAACATACCAAACTGTAGTCCTACAAACGTTTGTATAGGAATTAGCGCGTTCCTTAAAGCATGCTTGATTATGATAAGCCTTTCACTTAATCCCTTTGCTCTTGCAGTCTGAATATAGTCTTGTCTAATAACATCGAGCATGGATGACCTTGTCATTCTAGCTATCGCGGGTGCAGAATACAAGGAGAGGGTTAATGCGGGTAAGGCTAGCACACTAGGGGTTATAGTTGCAGAGCTTGCTACAGCAACGGGGAAAAAGGGCAACCTTACCGCGAATAGGTAAAGAAGCAGTATACCTAGAATAAAGATCGGAATACAGACGCCTATATAGGTAATAACCCTCACAACGTAATCAAACGCCGAGT
This sequence comes from uncultured Candidatus Bathyarchaeia archaeon, assembly GCA_964346575.1. Taxonomy (GTDB): domain Archaea; phylum Thermoproteota; class Bathyarchaeia; order 40CM-2-53-6; family DTGE01; genus CAYFVN01. Next base: position 1,700 of record CAYFVN010000288.1, on the reverse strand, counting down.
AGTGTCTTACTGCGGAGATAATCCCGACTGGGACTCCAATCACCAAAGACAAGAAGAGGGCAACGAATACCAACTGTAACGTTCTTGCATAATAAAATACTATAAGATCAACGACGGGTATCTGATAGTGGTATGAAGTTCCCATGTCGCCTTGAACTAGACCCATAATATATTTAATGTAACGAATGTGTAGGGGAAGGTTAAGACCCAACATTTCTCTCATGATTTGAACTTGCTCCTCTTTCGCGTATGGGCCGAGTATTAATCTGGCTGGATCTCCCGGTACAATAGCTAAAGACAGCATTACTACACTGACAATTATCAACAGTGTGACGATTGTTTGCGCTGTTCTGCTAGCCACAAATCTCATACTCATATCGAATAGCCCTCAAGTCGTAGATACTAGTGTGCGAACCTAAAAATTGTTCTACTATATTTAAGCGTTTGGTAATATCGATCTCTTAACTCTGGGATGACATACTAATTCTAAGAATATGCCGATACTAGCCCATTATTATGGGCGAGCGCACTATCTTTATTAATAATATAAAGGTTTTGAACCTATAACTAAACGGAGTAACTTATGATTATCAATCGAGTTAAAGAAAAAAAAGGGTGGGTTTAATCTTTCCACCAGTCGGTGTACAGCATTGGGTTGAACTCGCTTGTATGCGGTTTTACATTGTGGACTCTCTTATTCCAGATAAACCACCATATCGAGTCGTACAAAGGTATACTGTAAGCGCGTTCCTTGGTTATTATCTCTTGGGCTCTCGTGAAGAGTCTCTTCTGCTCTGCTTCATCCTCGACTGATACTTGATCTTCAATTATCTTGTCTAGATCCGCATCAGTTTGAGCGCAGTAGTTTCGTGTTGATGAGTGGAACCTCAGTCCTAAGACGTGATCCGCATCGTATTGTCCCCAGCCCATTATAATGAAATTGTACTTCCTGTCTTCATAGGGCCTTACCTCTCCCTCCGCCATGTACGTTGCGTGTTCCATTCCCAATAGTTCGCATTGGATTCCGGCGGCTTCTAGATAACCCTTTATGGCCTCGGCGAGTTCAGGATTCAACGGATCCCTTACGATACTGTATAGAAGGACGGTTTTAGGATCCTTCACACCGCTTTTCTCAAGAAGCTCCTTTGCCTTCTCTGGATCGTATTCGTTGAAGCCCATGGGCGAGTATCCGGTTGCTCTAGCGTTTAGCACGCTCTGCGCTGGAACACCTGCGTATTTTAACATAGTTTCTGAAATTTTCACCGTGTCGATGGCGTAATAGCATGCGAATCTAAAGTCTATATTGTCTGTTGGGGGTTTTTTACTGTTTACATCGATGGTTAGTGTTCGTATTTGAGGCTTCGATACTACGTTGAGGTTTGCATCTCCCTTTAGGTCATCCACGTAGGTGATTGGTCCCTTCGGGTGGAAGTCGAGTTCGCCTCTATGGAAGGCGGCTGCGATGGTTGCGTCTTCAGGTACGATATCGAACTGTAGATTGTCCAGTGCCGGAGGACCGAAATCGTATTGTCCCCCGCCTTCTTTATTGGCTAACCCATAGTAGTCTGGGTTTTTGTCCAGTTTGACGTATTTACCTCTTACCCATTCTCCTATGCCCTCAGTTGCATTGTACATCCATGCGCCTGTACCACAAGCGGCAGTGATACCGTAGTCTGCACCATACTTTTCACGGCACGCTA
>CAYFVN010000287.1:0-5605 GCA_964346575.1 uncultured Candidatus Bathyarchaeia archaeon | reverse complement strand
TGCCGACGTAAAGGACCCAGGGTTCATCTCTGGGCGCGTCCTCCTCGATCCAGTCCACGGCAGCCCCAACCCTTGATGAGTCCTTCTCCAAGTATCCGGGGCCTACACCCACCTGAGAGAACCTCCCATCCGCTTTTGGACGTGGCGGAGGGGGGTCTCGTATCAACCCCCATACTGAGCCGAGCCCGGCGACGTGCATGGGTTGGATCTGATTCGAGAAACCGTCCCTTCCGTTGCCTGCAAAGTGTAATCTGCCGACGGCGACCACGAGCCTCCCATTTTTCTCGAGGTGATGCCCCCAAGATGGGACTCTACCGTCGTATGGCGTCGCGTTATCCCAGTATCGTGTTTCATGAACGTACTTACCCGTCGCAAAACACGCCCTAGTCGGCATGCATAGCGGCGAGTTGCAGTACGCGTTGGTGAAAGTTACGCCCTCCTCGGCCAGACGATCCATGGTCGGCGTTCGAACGTGACGGTTGCCGTACGGTCCTGAAATTTGTGCCGTGTGTTCGTCTGCCATAAAAATTACTAGGTTCACAAGGTTCGCCTCAGGAGTTTTCAGTAAACCATTTGGTTAAAAAACCTTTTCTTTATTCTTGCACCCTTCATTTTTATACACAATCTTTCTTGCATAGCACGCACTAAAAACAGCCTATTGCGAAGATTGCCAAAAAAACATTTGATAATTATAGAGTGAATTTTAAGCATCAATAAATAATATTAACTCGATACAACCTATTCCAGTTTGAATTGGGCGACATATGGTATTTCTACAATATATTTGCAGATTAAATTCAAACTCCACATAAAACGATGAAATAATTGGTAAAAATGTTTCATAAGTTCCCTATTAACATATGTGCGGGCGCACCATAGTAACAGCTAACTACCTTCAGTTCCATCATTGAAAGCATACGCGTTGAAAAAAGGGGGAGATAAAAGAACGACTTCTGTTGAAGATGTTCTGAAGAAACTAAAGGCTTATGCGAGGCCTGATCAACTTGAAGGGATGGCCCGATACGGGATGGTAACTGAGCGAAGATTGGGAGTATCGGTTCCAGTCATGCGAAAGATAGCAAAAGAGTCGGGGAAGGACCACAAGCTTGCAATCGAGTTATGGAAGACGAGAATACCCGAAGCAATGATCGTAGCGGCGATGACAGACGAGCCTGAGAAGTTGACGGAAAATCAGATGGAGGACTGGGTGAAAGACATCAACTCGTGGGATGTCTGAGATCAGGTGTGCATAAACCTCTTCGAGAAGACAACTCTTGCCTGGAAGAAAATCTTTGAATGGTCTAAGAGGGAAGAGGAGTTCGTTAAAAGGGCCGCTTTCGCGCTGATAGCCTGCCTGGCTTGGCATGAAAAAGAGACAGAAGACGAAAGATTCATCACGGTATTTCCGGTGATAAAGCGTGGAGCAATAGACGAGCGGAATTATGTGAAGAAAGCTGTCAACTGGGCGCTGAGAAACATCGGGAAGAGGAACCCGATCCTGAACAAGGCCGCCATAGAGACCGCTAAAGAAATCCAGCGAATTGATTCAAAAGCTGCCCGATGGATAGCTTCAGATGCTATGAGGGAACTTGAGAGCAATTCTGTCCAGAGAAGGCTGGGAAAGGGGTGATGGATAAATAGCATTTAGTGTTATGCAAGCGCTTACTCAAGTCTCTAGAATGCTGAAAAGAATGGAGAATTTAGATTAAAAGAGCGCGCGCTCGCGCTTATTCTTCAATGCCGATTCGGATGATTTCTATGGGTTGTCAATTCTATAAGGTGTTTTAATATACGATCTGGGCTCATACCCTCCAGATCTTCAATTTTTTTCATTTCTTTTCCGCCTAATCGCTCAAAAAAGGAGAAGGGGGGTCCGTGGATCTTCTTTATTTCATCAGGCTTTCCGAGTCGTCTGTATTCTTTGAACATTTGGTATTCAGGCATTAATCCTACCAAATGCTGTGTTATTAAAAGAACTCTATAATATAACTTTAGTTCGTTACTGTCCATAACGTCCTCATATTCTTTGCCTCTGGCGATTGCTTCAGGACAACGGCTTCTACAAGGATAAAATCCCCTGGTAAACCGAGAATAGAAAGCTTCAGGAATATCGTCAACCCTTAATTCATGTAGAAATTTAATAAAGTAGTGCCATTTTCCCTCTTCGGCATCGCTGATACCTATGTATGTCTCGGCGTTCAGGGGAGATCGATGTTCTCGACGGGTTCTTAGATCTCTTTTTTCGTCCATCTTTAAGTGTTTGAGCTGATACTTTCTACTGTTTCCCTTAAGTTTAGCGAAATTACGGATGCAACAAACCGGGTAATTTAATGTATTGCCTATCAATTCGTAAAGATCGGAAAATCTTTCGATAGAAGATTCCGTCAGTAGTAGATCATTTCTCGCCTCATCTATTATTTTCTTTTCCGCTTCTTCAACTTCTTCCAATCTCTCTCTCACTTCAGCTTCGTTACTTTTTTTTATGAAGAAGAGTTCAAACGAGGGAAAAGGTTGTAAGTAGGGAGTCTCGATGATTTCGTTTATTGTTCGTATGGCTATTAGTGGTGTATGACCTTTTATGTTCGATCTCTTCTCGTATAAAAGTTTTAATCGATAGATTTTCTCCTCTTTTTCAGCCTCTAAAAGTTCCCCTAGGAATAGAAGGTCCTCTTTCGTTTTGGGGACGAAGAATCTTCTTTGAGGAATTGATGTAAGATAAACAGTCCTTGTGTACCGGTCCTCAAGTCTAGCTAATTCTAAAGCCAAGACAGGATCTTTCTCTAGCAATTCTTTGTACAGGTCCCGGAACCTCAGTCTTTTCATGTTTTAGGAATAACTTAATTATTTTGGTCTATGTCATATCTGATAAACTGTCTCCTGAAGCGTCAAAGTCGCCTCTCACAGACATTAGAAGCATTTGCGTTTAACATATTATCTAATATGCATCGAATCTGGTTTGTTTTTAAAGTGGTGTAAGTATGCAACTATATGTGGCGCTTGGGCCCACAGAGTCATATTGATTTTTATATCCATTGAAAAATCTCTATTCTTTTGGTTTTTAAATGTGTCGTCTTAAAGGTGCAAAAACGTTAACCGCCGCTATGGCGTATTTCTTGGCCTTTGCATTTTTCATAAGGTCAATATAAGATGCTAATTCCATGAGTATTAGATTGATCTAGTTCTTAAAAACATAGCGCGCGCTAAGTAACAGTGGTTTCAGAAAATCATTTGTTGAAAAACCCTCGTATTCGTATAAGAATCATTTCTTATACGGCTTTCCTTGGCTTACTTGATCTCATATTTTTCAATGGCGCTTCGATCGACTTCAACACCAAGGCCTTTCTTCGTTGGAACTGTAACGAATCCGTTCGTTTGCTTGATCGGTTGCTTTGCGATCTCGTCTCTAATGGGGTTGGGTGTCATGTCGAATTCCAACATGGGCTCTATGGGATTCATGGAGGGTGACGGCCTTGGCAGCGACGCGATGAATTGGATTGCAGCGGCGAGCGCGATCTGGGTCCCCCAGACATGAGGGATACAGCGCACCCCGAACGTTGAGGCCATATCTGCGATCCTTCTGCATTCAGTAAGCCCACCAGCCGCACATACGTCGGGTTGGGCTATGTCCAGCGCGCCTTTAAGGAATAGGTCCCTGAACCCAAACCTGGTGAACTCGCACTCCCCTCCGGCTATTGGAGTATCTATGGCGTTCCTGACCCTCACATAGCCGTCGTGGTCCTCAGGCGGTACGGGTTCCTCAAACCAGTAAACTCCAAGCCTCCCGAACTCTTTACCGAGGTTTATAGCCGTGGAAGCGTCGTAAGCACAGTTTGCGTCGACCATGAGTAGCGTATCATCGCCAATCGCCTCTCTGACAGCCTTCGAATGGGCGACGTCTAATTTCGGTGTAAGCCCCACCTTCATCTTCATCGCCGTGAATCCCTGCTTTAAGTATCCTACGGCCTCTCTGACCAAAGCCTCCGCCGGTTTTTCGCACCTCTTGAAGTATAAGCCAGTGGAATAGGTTTGAATCCTGTCTCTGAAGCATCCGCCCAAGAGTTTATAGATCGGAAGGCCAAGGGCTTTGCCCGCTATGTCCCACAACGCTATATCGACTCCGCTCAAGGCGCAGATACACATCCCCTTTTGCCCCTGACTTCTAGTCGAGTTGTAGATGCTCTCCCAAAGCTGGCTTACATGGAGTGGATCCTTTCCCACCAAGATGGGCTTATAGACACGATCAATCATAGTCCGAACGGGCTCCGGGTAGAAGTAGAAGCATTCTCCCCAGCCGGATATACCCTCGTCGGTAACGATCTCAACAAGAGTTGTCGCCCTGGCCTTAACCCATGTTTGAGCCCAACCGAAAACATCTTCTTCGCTCAATGCACATACCAAAGGATAGGATTTCACGTCGACTATCTTCAAGCCGATTACCCCATGCTTCGAACATATAAAGGCACGTTGCTTAATATGTTAACGATAAAATAGGCATTTAGCTGTAAGAGATTGCGATATACTTAACTCAGAAAAGCCTTTCTTCAGTCTCGAACTCACTCCTGAATCAATCTCAAACTTTCACACTAATGTATACTATATAACGATCTTATTCAGACATCATAAGCCCCCAATCGATCAAAGCGCGCTCTAGGAAAATTTAAAATATGTAACACGAAGCTAATGGGATGGAGAGATGGAAATATGAAAAGTGAAAGAGCGTTTGGTTCCATCCCCATTCCTATCAGATCGTCTAAGCCTAGGAGTAAAGGGTTAACGATGATCTTCGATTTTGGAACGCCGTTGATCTATCAGGAAGACATACTTCAAGCCTCTGGAGACTATATAGACATGGCCAAGGTCGTCACAGGCTTATCGGCTATAATGCCGAAAGAATACTTGAAGCGGAAGATAAAGTTGTATAGAAAATATGAAGTGGATATCTGGCCCGGTGGAATGTTTTTAGAGATCGCTTTAACACAGGATAAAGCGGAACAATACTTCAAGGACGCAAAAGAGGTTGGATTCAACGCGATCGAAATATCCGATAACGAGGTGACCATCCCGATGGAAGAGAAGATTCGCCTGATCGAGGTGGCTGCAAAGGACTATGGATTCAAGGTGATAGGCGAGGTCGGGCGTAAGGAGTTCGGCGCCACGTCCCCTCGAGCGATGATCACCGATATAAAGAAGTGTTTAGACGCCGGAGCTTGGAAAGTTTGCATAGAGGCTTTAGAGATATTTTCGGAGAAACTCGAAACGAGTTTAATCGACGAAGTTACTAGCGCTATTCCACATGAGAATCTGCTGTTCGAGATGCCGGGTTTAATGTTCCACGGCGTACATCAATTCGACGTTATGGAGATCAAATCTTGGCTTATAAACAAGTTTGGTCCAGAGGTCAATATCGCAAATATCTACTGTGAAGAGGTCGCCGCTCTAGAGGCTATGAGGAGAGGTATACACGTCGGAACGTTCGGTAAGATCGGGGCCTATCACATAAAGTGAGCCACGAAAGTTAAGCGTGCTGAATAGGTTTAATGATCCCACGAAAGAGGATGAATTTACCAAGGTGAAACAGTCAATGCCGAAGGAAGAGAGGCCTCAC
>CAYFVN010000286.1:0-4412 GCA_964346575.1 uncultured Candidatus Bathyarchaeia archaeon | reverse complement strand
ACGGGGTCTCTTCCGGCTATGACTATGTTCATTTCCAAAGGGTTCCCACTCGACTCGTGTCCTTCACCGGCAATAATTCCATCTATTACTGAAATGCTTGGTTTTACGATCGAAGCCAGATCGACGATATTTTTGCTGAGATTTGTGTGCATCGAGCCCTTCGGGGTCATCGCACCCATCATGTTCTTTATACTTAATGTTACTCCCGCCATCCTATGAGGCTTGAGTTTGGGAACGCTAACTATAGTACTGTCCAAAGCAGTCTTAGCTACCTTAACCTTCCTCAAAGACATCGGATTCAGGGGAGTTACCTCAACGAATTCATCGCTGTTCAAATCGACCAATCTAACATCCCATCTCTCGGCTACAGCATCAACTCCAGCAATTCTAAAAGCCTCGAAGGTGTCAGAGAACCCGCTTCCCTCTCCAACAACTATCTCATTTACTCCATGTTTCCTAAGAAACTTGACCACGCCCTCGATAACACTGCTGTCCGTCGTGATCCCGGTTGAAGGATGTTTAGCTCTGATGTAATTCGGTTTTATCAAAACCGGTCTTTCTTCGAGAATTGCTTTATGCCCCTCTACCATCTCCAATGATTCAACTGTAACATCTCGTGGGCGCGTTCCCTTTACGATAGCAACTTTACTACTCATTAAAACACCTTGCATAGACCAAACCAATTCATTTGGCCATTAATTCATTGGATTGACTCCGTTACGTCCTAGCGTGAACCAGTTTATTCTCCAGAAGGAAGTCAAGCCTTTCCACGAAGCGCCAACAGATAAAAAGTTGCGCAATCTCAACCACGTTCATATATTCTACTTTCCTGACTTGAACGTTTACTTTATCTATACTTCCTATGTGTTCCAGGATATGCTCTTCAAGAGGTTCTACAATCTTATAATGGATCTCTCCATCCATTACGGTTACGGTAACTTTCCTTCCGTAATATACGTCGTGATAATACTCTAGGTGGAATGGCCTGTGCTCACCCTTTAAGAGTTTCTGGATATCGAAAGAAATCGGGGCCTGATCTATCGGGTAATCTAAAACCTGTTGAATGAGTTTAAGCCTGTACTTTTCCCTTTTCTCGGGCACTAACTCCTCCAGCTGCAACACCGGATTAACATAGAACCTGGTTGGTTGTATTTCAACCACTATGTCAGCGAAAAGCTTCTGAGAATCCACGTATTGTCTATACAATGGCTCTCTAGCCATCATTTGCTCTTTAATCTTCTCTGGACTGGCCCCTCTCTTATCGATATCTCGTCTAATTTTCCACATGTACTTGACTTTTCTGGATGGATCTACGAAGATCTTGAAGTCTATCAGTCTTTTCATCTCATTGGTATAGAATGGATGTAGTCCCTCTATTATGACGATTGGAGTTGGATTGAATACAACGTCAGGATCAAACTTTCCAGTTTTATGGTTGTAGACGGGTTTAACAATGTTTTTTCTCTCTCTAATTTTCTCCAAATGCTCGGTGAAAAGATCTAGGCGATTGGCGTCCGGGTCGAGTGGCAGTATTCCGGATTTAATTCGCTGTTCTCTATCCTCTCTATGGTAATCATCGGTCGAAAAACCGGAAACTAGATCTCTCCCTAGCAGTGAAACGATACCTTTAGCGAACGTCGTTTTCCCTGATCCACTATCTCCGGCCACACCTATAATGAACGATTTTGAACTAGCTAACAATCTTTCCTTTAAAGATTCGATCATGAATTGTAAATACCTCGATACTTCTAGTAAATACGAACAGGCGAAATTACTTTTATATGTTTCTAAAACTCGTGGTTTTTACGGTTTTGTTTTATGTCGATTTTTAAATAAATATTGTTAAATTTATCCTATTAATCTATTTCAGTAGGTTCTCGTTCTAATATCTTGTCAATATTGCCACATTAAGTTAGCGGGTTTAGCATTTTAGAATTTTATATAAAAATTCAGTTACTTAATCCGAAAATTATTTATTCTGAAGATGAATTCTACTATTAGACAACATAAGGGAGAAAGTTAGCGCGCCCGCGAAGTATGCGGCTAACCATTAATCTAGTTTAGGAGGTTACACTGTTGGTTGAAAAATATTATCGCAAAGATGAACTTGCTGGAAAACTTGTATATAATTCTAGGGCTTTGAAAATTGGTAAAGTAACTGATGTTGGATATTCTAAAGTCGGAGGGATAGGATTAATCGTTAAGTTAGGGAAAGACAAAGAAGAGATCATCCCTTTCACCGCGATAAATGAGATCGGAGATATAGTCTTCTTAAAACCCGATGTTGAAGGCGAAAAGGAGCGGTTGAAGCCCGAGTTTGAGGAGGCCCCACAGAGACCAGAAGAAAAATTGGATATAAAAAAATGTCCTAACTGCGGTAATGAGAATAAGCACGAGGATAAATTCTGCAGGAAATGCGGAGAAAAAATTAACGAACACTAAAAAGTCATATAATTCTCAGCTCAAAGCTTAGTTGTTTCATTCTTCCCACATCAGCGTTTGAGTTCATTCACACCATTCTCCAACACCTTATCAAGAGCCTTATCTAACTCCTCTCTTCTCCTCTCCTTTCTCCTCTCCTTCCAGAAAACTAAACTGGAGACAAATACCAGAACTACGCCGATCAAGGCGCCGTAGTATCCTAAACCCATTAAATAGAGCCAGTCGAAACCATCAAAGAGATTGCTAGGTGTAACACTTAATAATAGCAGCGCACAAACTGACAGGATTCCCCCTATGACTCCTTTAAAAATCGCTACGATTCCTCCAGTCAAGAGAAGGAAGAAACCTGTCATCGTTATGAAAAAGGTCATTGGAAGTGTCTCCTCTAAATTGAGATTAACCAATAAAGTGGTTACAAAAACACCTAACGAACCTTTTTCATAGTAGGGTAGAAATATCGCCGCGAGGATAATTAGCCCACCGACTAACCTTAACAGATTGGGAATCTTTTTAAAACCCGCGAGTTTGACAGCCCAACCTTCTTCGATCGGCGGTACAGGTGATGGCGGGGTTTCTACAACCTCAGAGGTTGGTTGGAGTATTTTTGCCCGCATGATCTCTATGTGTTTTGATATTTCCGTCCCACAATTATGACAGAACTTATCTTCTTCCTGTGCGATCTCCCCACAATATGGACAGAACATATCTCATCAGCTTTTAGTAGCTTAATCTACACGGTCTTACTCTAGCTTACACACATATATAAAAAGATAATTTAATTGTAGAACTTATTATCGCATGATCATATCTCATCGCAGGTATAAGGCGTTAAAGTTATCCTAGCTTAAAAGCATTTTATAAGCGGAGAATAATAGCTACTCGCGAATAGGCACATATTCACGGAGTTTAACACAATGTAAAGTTAAAAACAGCTTATGCACATTTAAGTTTCCGTATTTTATGTAGCACTTGCTATAGTTGTTATTGGTAAGTTAACTTCCATTCACACCAGAGATTTGCAGGACGGGGATCCGGAGGGGCGAAGACACATTTCACCTTGACTCTCTCATCTATTGCTTTAGCGAAGCTCTGAAAATCCTTTTGATGCATAGCCTTACACTGGAATATTTTTCTACCGCTTTTCAATCTCGCTTTCTGGGGCGGGCATTTCGGAACTCTTATGGTCGCCGTGTCTTCCGACTCCTCCATCTCATACCGCGTAATAATTGTCCAAGGGAAGTAACGAAGAGCCTCGATGACGGCGTGAATTCCACCATTTTGAATATTGAACCTCTCCTTAATCTCCTTAGCCGATCTAGAGGCAATCTCCTCCCAAATCTCCTCGTTAAGCTTTACAGCCTTATCTAAACCGAATCGATCCTCAACGCTTAAAAACCATAAACCATCCACGAGTCTATATTGTCTCAACATAAAATTCACGTACTCTTCAAGCTCTCTCCTAGCCATCTTGGAGAAATACATCTATATCACAATGACTAGATAAAAGTCGATCGGATATATTTTTACCCTCTGGCGCCTTCAATATTCCGAGATTTCTCATTCTTTTCTCAAGGCTGTTATTGGGCTTAACCTGGACGCCCTCCAGGCAGGGTAGATGCCAGCTACGCCGCTTAGGATGAAGGCTAATAGAAATATCCATAGAAGATCCATCGGCTTAAAGTAAGGGGTTATCGATATTCCCCCCATTCCAAAAGGCATGACCTGGATCAGGATGTATGCTCCGCCGATCCCGAAAACAAGTCCTAATATCCCCCCTATGACTCCGATCGTCACAGACTCGGTCAGAAACATAAAGAGAATAGTTCCCTTTCCATATCCTATAGCCTTCAGTAATCCAATCTCACGGGTCCTCTCCATAACCGATGTATACAGCGTCGTGACGATGCCTACAGCTCCGACGAACATGGATACAGCGGCAATGGACGACATGAAGGCTTGGAAGGTCCCCA
>CAYFVN010000285.1:0-12404 GCA_964346575.1 uncultured Candidatus Bathyarchaeia archaeon | reverse complement strand
GCGATTCTACGCTACTGTTAATTGGTGTAACATCGATGAAGAAAACCCCCCAGAAGTTCTTCTTGGGAGTGGACGCCGGGTTCAACGTATTAGTACGACCTGCAATGTACAACGCCTATCACCATATAGTCGCTGCGGATAAGCTGGACGACCCTCCGGTCGAGGAGTATGACATAGCCGGTCCCCTATGTGAGTCAGGTGATTTATTGGGCGTAGGAAGAAAACTGCCAAAGATGGGCGAAGGAGATCTCCTAGCAGTTTTAGATGCAGGTGCGTACGGGTACTCTATGAGTTCTCAGTATAATGCTAGACCCAGACCCGCTGAGGTCCTCGTAAAGGGGAGAGAGCATAAACTCATAAGAGAGAGGGAGTCGTTTGAAAGCCTGCTGGTCGATCAGAGGGTTGCAAGTTGGCTGAAGTAGAGTTCTGGAAGATGCATGGTTCAGGAAACGACTATATTTTGGTGGACGGCTGGAGTTACGGAGTCTCGGAGGATGCGCTCGGCATGATGGCGGCTTCACTCTGCCGGAGAAGATTTTCCGTGGGGGCTGACGGTCTAATCCTGGCGGGGAAGCCCGAATCTGAAGATGCAGATGTCAGGATGAGGATGTTCAACGCCGACGGCAGCGAGGCTGAGATGTGCGGGAATGGTATAAGATGCCTAGCTAAATTCGTTTATGAGAAACGCATCGTAGAGAAACACCGTATCGTCGTCGAAACTCTAGCTGGATTAATGACTTTAGAACTTGAAGTTGAGGATTCAAAGGTCCGCTGGGTAAAAGTCGATATGGGCAAATCATCGTTCAATAGGAGCGATCTCCCAATGATGGGAGAAGGCGACTTCATAGACGAAGAAATTAATATTTCAGGATCTACCTTCAAAGCTTCATGCGTCTCGATGGGCAATCCCCATTGCGTAGTGTTCGTCGAAGGATTGGAGGATTTTCCAGTTGAGAGGTGGGGACCCCTAATTGAGAAGCACCCACTATTCCCCGATAGGGTAAACGTTGAGTTCGCTGAAGATTTAGGGGATAGCAGGATCAAGGTGAGAACCTGGGAGAGGGGATGTGGAGAGACCCTCGCTTGCGGGACAGGAGCCTGCGCGGTCACCGCGGTGGCTGAAAAACTAGGCAGAACGAGAGGTGAGGCGGAAATCCTACTCAGAGGAGGGATTTTAAAGGTTAAGGTTAGGGATGGAAGGCTAATAATGGAGGGCCCCGCGGAAAAAGTTTATGAGGGCATAATCTCGGATAAGGTGTTCCAAGTTGAGTAAGCCTTCAGATAGGATAAGGAGGTTACCGCCCTACATCTTTAAGCAGCTTGAAGATACTATAGAACATCTAAGAGCGAAGGGTGTAGACCTAATATCTTTTGGCGTCGGTGATCCAGATCTCCCCCCGCCAAAGGCGTATCTAGATTTCTTAAGCAGGGAGGCTGGAAACCCTTCGAGCCACAACTACTCCTTTAGTAAGGGAGAGGGGGAGTTCAGGGAGGCCGTAGCCGAATGGTATAAAAAGAGGTTTAGGGTAGACCTGAACCCTGAAAACGAGGTGGCCGCTCTTATAGGATCTAAAGAGGGACTGGCCAATATTGCTAGGGCATTTATAGATGACGGTGACAGAGTACTGGTCCCCGATCCAGCCTATCCCGTATACCGTAACGGAGCAACAATTCTCAGTGACGGGTCGCCTGTAACACTTCCTCTCCTGGAGGAAAACGGGTTTAAACCCAGCTTAGATGACCTAGACGTGGAAGATGTGAAGATGGTCTACTTGAACTATCCGAACAACCCTACCGGCGCTGTAGCCGACGAGCCATTCCTCGAGGACCTCGTGAATATCGCCTTGGAGAAGGCCTTCATCATATGCTATGACAACGCTTACTCCGAGATATCATTCGACGGCTATGAGGCGCCTAGCATACTCCAGATAGGGGACGCGAGAGAAGTAGCGGTCGAGTTTCACTCATGCTCAAAGACCTTCAACGTTACTGGCGACCGCATAGGATTCGCCGTGGGTAATGAAGAGTTGATCTCAGGCCTCATAGAGGTTAAGTCTCAGACGGATTCAGGCCCTCCCCCATTCACGCAGAAGGCGGCCTCGGAAGCCCTAAGAAACTATTGGAGGGCTGAATATCAAAACCCCATAAAGAGGAGCTTGGAGACATACGCTGAAAGACGTGACATCCTAGTAAAAGGTCTGAATCGGCTGGGCCTCCGATGCGATAAGCCTAAAGCCACATTCTATGTATGGGCTAAATCTCCAGGCAAGTCTATGGAGTTCGCTACAAAATTGTTGGAGGCAGGGGTCGTTGTGACGCCGGGAGCTGCCTTCGGAGATCACGGCGAAGGATACATACGACTCGCCTTAACCATAGATAAAGAGCGTATCGAGATGGCTTTGGAGCGAATAAGCTCAATTCTCCATTAGAGAGTTAGCCCAGCCCCTTTAGGAGGCCTGTAGTAGATGTTAAGCCTCCTTGTTCTATCTTTACTTTATCAGCCTTAAGACGGCCTTGAACTCCGGGGTTCCAGCTTTAACTAACAGTTCGTATATGAGCATCTCCACACTAGAAGGAATCGCCCCCGCCCGTTCCATCCTCTTAAAGGCTATCTCCCGGTCCTCCGTCGCCCTAGATGATATTGTGTCCTCGATGAGATAGACTTTGTAGCCTCTGTTTAATGCCTCCAATACCGTCTGCGTTACGCATATATGCGCCTCTATCCCCGATATTAGAAGGTTCTCTCTTCCCATTCTATACAATCTTTCCGGAAAGGTTTTATTACGGAAACAGTTGAAATCGATCTTCTCGATGAACTCCACATTCTCTAGAGCATCCCTTATTTCAGGAACGGTCCTACCAAGCCCTTTAGGATATTGTTCGGTGGCGACTATAGGAAGCCCTAACGCTTTAGCGGTTTCCACCATGACCAGAGCCTTATCCCTTATCTTTTCAGAGTCAACCATCTTAGGCAACAATTTTTCTTGATAGTCTATGCAGATGAGGGCTGCGGTTTGAGCTGTTAAAGGCCTCAATTATCACATCTCCAACCGATAACTACAGGATTCGATAGTCGTCTTTTATGTCTTCTTACCTAAAGATTACTGTTCCACAATCGTTAAAAGTAAGGGTTAAAGACCGGTCCCATGTAATCATTGCGACGGGGGGAGTGGCTTATCTTTGAGAGTTGTCATGTTAGGATTCGGTACTGTAGGTCAATCTTTCATTAGGATGATCCTGGAGCGAAGGGTTTCTCTTGTCGAGTATGGAGTCAATCCTAAGATTGTGGCAGCGGTCGACAGCAGAGGCGCTGTTGTGGATGAGAGTGGATTGAACCTTAGGGAAATCCTACGGTTTAAACGTCTGAAGGGCACTGTTTCAGCGGATTCATCACTAGGTAAACCAGACATGAGTGGAGTGGACGTCCTTAGAGAAGTCGAGGCTGAAGCTATGATCGAGGTTACTCCTACGGATACCGTTGATGGAGAGCCGGGCCTAACCCATATAAGGGAGGCGTTAAGACATGGCCTTCACGTTGTAACCGCCAATAAGGGGCCCCTAGCTTTATCTCTTCCTGCTTTGATGGAACTAGCTGATTATAATGGTGTCCAGCTTAGGTTCAGCGGATCGGTTGGAGGGGGCACTCCTATACTCGACTTAGGGAGGGAGCTTTTCGGAAACCGTATTAATAGTATTAAGGGTATATTGAATGGCACCACCAACTATATACTATCGCGGATGGCTGATGCAGGGCTGTCCTTGGAAGAAGCTTTGAAGGAGGCCCAGACTATTGGATATGCCGAGGCGGATCCTAGCTATGACCTAGACGGGATAGACTCGGCATGTAAATTGGTCATCATGGCTAACTGGATAATGCACGTAGATAGTTCTTTGAGGGATGTAGAGATGGAGGGTATCTCGGACGTTTCTCCAGCCTACGTGAGGAAGGCTGAGTCCAAGCGGATGAAGGTTAAACTTGTGGCTTCCATGACGGAGGGAAGGTTGAAAGTGAAGCCTCAACCCATATCTAGTGCAGATCCCCTTTGCGTCGATGGGACGTTGAACGCCGTGACGTTTGAAACGGAACCTGCTGGTGATGTGACCATAATAGGTAAAGGAGCTGGAGGCGCAGAGACCGCCAGCGCCATACTCCGAGATCTTGCGAAGATTAGGGTTGAAGCCGTTAAAATGGTTGTATAAGGAAGGGAGCGGACAGGAGTTTGAGGCGAGTCATAGAGCTGGGAGGATCTGCTATATCGGATCGTGAGAGAGTGGCCACTTCCTTAGAGATTTTGAGGGACTGTGCCGCTTTAGGAGATAAGGTCGTGGTAGTTGTGTCGGCTTTGCCCGGTGTTACTGATGAACTTATAGGGATGGCCGAACGTGCAGGTACTGGCGATCTAAGCCATATCGAACAGTCGATCGAGCGGATTAAAAATGTACACGTGAGGATTGTGGAGGATTATGAAGATATCCCGAAGAGGGATTCAACTCGTGGTGTGGAACTTCTCTGCGAAGATTTGAATAAGATTCTGGTTGGAATCGCCTACCTGAGGGAGCTTACTGCTAGATCTAGGGACTACGTGCTGTCCTTTGGAGAGAGGCTGTCCACAACCGTTATCTACCATTTCATCAAGTTGCAAGGTTTGGAGGCTAAGTACCTTCTTGGTGGAGATTGCGGCGTAATAACCGACGACAAGTTCGGGGATGCAAGGCCTTTATACAACGTTAGTAAGGTTGAGATTGGAAGGACGCTTAAACCGCTTTTAGATGAGGGGATAATCCCGGTAATAACCGGTTTTACAGGTAAAACGCAGGATGGCTTCGTCACAACCCTTGGAAGGGGGGGCTCGGATTACACCACCACACTAATTGGAGCTGCGTTGAGGGCTGATGAGGTTTGGATACTCGGTGAAGTCGAGGGGTTGATGACCGCGGATCCCAATATTGTTTCGAATGCTAAAGTCATTCCTACTTTATCTTATCTTGAGGCTATGGAGATGGCTCATTTCAGGGCTAAAGCCATCCATCCAAGAGCGTTGGAGCCTGTTGCAGAGGCTGGTATACCTGTAAGGATCATGAGCATATTCAAACCTCGTGGACCGGGGACCCTCATATCCAGAGAGGTGCGGGGAGGCTCTTTAGCTAAGGCTGTGACGGTGATCGATGACGCAGCGATGATCACTTTGAGTGGGGGAGGGATGATGGGCGCGCCTGGCACCGCGGCCAAGATCTTCAAGGTCTTAGGAGATCGTGCGATAAATATTCTGATGATATCTCAGAGCTCGTCTGAGGTTAACATTTCCTTAGTGGTGCCTGAGGAGAGCCTTGATCGCGCCATCGCAACTTTAGAGATGACAATACTGGGAAAGGATAATGTACGTGAGGTCGATCCCGATCCGAACATCTCGGTCATATCCTTGGTAGGGGCGGGTATGAGGGGTACTCCCGGAATCGCCGCTAAGGTTTTTGATTCGGTGGCTGAGCAGGGTATCAATGTAAGGATGATAGCTCAAGGATCCTCGGAGGCAAATATCTCCTTTGCGGTTGATAGAGTGGATGGTGTTAAAGCAGTTAAGGTTCTGCACTCCAAATTTAATCTAGACCAGATCGGCTAAAGCGCGCTTCATTTATAGTTCATCTCATCCCGACGAATTAACCTTTAGAGATGATCACGGTATTTACGCTTTTGAAGCGCACGCCTTATAGGTGGCTTGTGTTATTAGTTATTTAAGAAATGGTTTACAGACGATGGATGAGGTTACTTTCGTCTTCTTCTGTACACGTAGTATGCTATGCTTCCGATTATGGCGAGCGGAAGCAGTGATACTATTAGGATTATCAGTCCACGAAGTACTGTGAAGAATCCTCTGATGGCTATCTCAAATGTTTCACCCCAATCCATACCTGGAGGCGTGAATGGGGGCGGAGGCTCTACTAGTCGGACGGTTATGACCGACATGGCCACGCTCCGGTCAAGATAGTTTATCTGTCCCTGGAGGCGTTCGATCTCTCCTCTAACCCTTTCAAGCTCCCTCTCTATGTTAAGGATGTCCTCCACGGACTTGGCCATCTCCAATATCTCGTGGAGTCTAATCTCCTGCTTCTGCAGGTTCTCCAGTCTGGCTTTCAGGTCTATGTACCGCTCGGTAACGTCCTCGCTTGTGGTACGCTCGTCCAGAAGCTTTCCGTAGCCTTCTATCTCCCGAACCGATATGTGGAACTTATCCTTTGGGATTCGAATAGTGATCTCAGCCACGGCTTGCATGCCATAAGTTGAGCGGGTTGAACTCGCCACGTACCCCCCGTAGCCTTCGGCCAAAGCTCTAGTCTTAGCTAGAACTCCTTCGATGTCGCCCGTCTCGAGAGAGATATAAGCGTTGTAGATGATCATACGCTCCTGATCGTATTCAGCCTCCCGAGGGGCTGGTGTAGGCGCGCCTGCTTTAGGCTCTTCTAAGAGTCTCGTTACGATGTCCGGACGAGGTGCCATGGCCTCACCGTATCGCGCTAAACCGCCATACGGGGAGTAGAGTGTACCTATGAAGAACGCCGTGGCGAGGAGGGCCACTACAGCCGCCGATATGGCTAGCATCTTTACTCTAGACATCTCGCTTCAGTTATATTTGGATAGAACAGATTTAAAAAATTATAGGTTGGATCGTTGAGCGTTATGTTCCATAGCTACCGTCGAAACAAAGATAATAAAGAGTTTTAGAAGGATTTGGGCTTGTTTTCTGTTTATTGCCTATAGCGCGCTGAGCAGGAAAAGAGACATCTAAAATCTTAATAGTGTACAAATTTAAATATGCACGTTGCTTAGACACATTCCAATGTAGTAGTTGCGTAGGAGCTGAGTAGAATGGCTTTAGGAATAGGCTTTCACTCCATACTTGCTTTCATAGTGAGTCTGATTCTATTGACGTTGGCACTTTGGATAGTTGGTAGAGGTACCGTTGGAGGTGATAAGGCTAAATTCTCCGATGCGTTCTGGATCGCTTTGATAGGCCTCATAGTAGGATCGCTCGTGTCTCAGTGGATACATTACATAGGGTTCATAATATCTCTGCTCATATGGCTTAGCTTGATAAAACACTTCTTTGATACTGGGTGGCTTGGTGCGCTGGGAATAGCCATTGTAACGATCATAGTCTGGATTATAATAATTCTAGTGTTGAACTTCCTCTTCGGATTCACTATGTTAGGGTTGCCACGCATTCCGAGGCTTCTAATATTCCCATGTTAAATCGGCTGCGCGCGCACGACGATGTGTACGCGCGCTTTACGTCTTACCTCACAGGATGAGTAAACTTGCAGTTACCATACCTGTAGCATCACCAATTATCAGCGCGCGCTTGTTTGCGTCTATCATCTAAGGACGAGTAATCCTGCAGTAACCATTGCCACGACAAATGTAATGATTATCATAACAATGAAGCCGACTATACAAGTTGCGATTGCTCTGCCCGTGGAGAAGTCAAGTGCTTGCCTGACGGCTATGACCATAGCTATGAGACTCCATATCCCAGCTATAAAAGCGATAACTACGCCCAAAATTGGAATAAAGCTTAGAATCCTCAGAGTCCCAGGCGAATTGGAAAAGCCGATGCAGCGCAAAAGCTCACCATACGTAGCCTCGGTCTTCGGGCCTTTAAACAGTCTTGTCCCAATAAAGTAGGTTATAAACGACCAGATAAACCACCCAAATAAGGCAGCGATAATTCCTCCGACCAATCCAAAGATAAGTCCGCTTAAACCACCAACCATTTGCCCTCCAATAGCGGTGCCAATACCTGAAAAAACGCTCGCTATGACAACGACAAGTATCGCTTGGTTTGTAGCTGTAACCTCCTTCTCCACCTCTTCATATAAAGAGGCATCCAGTTTTGCAGCCCTAATCATCCTATCTATTATTTCCATATCTAGACCTTCTATAACGTAAAATTATTACATATCATTCAATTGATCAACTTCATTTATAAGTATTAATACCTAGCGCGCTTTATTTAACCTCATCATTTTTGCGGACTCTCTTGAAAATTTCTAAAACGTTATCTCGTAATATCATCTCCGCGATCTTCTTCGCCTCTTCTTCACTAAACCTTCCTCTATCAACCTTTCTCCTCAAGACTTTTGAGATATTCCTTCTCGCGATTACCGAGTGACCGTAAACTCCCTCGACGAATCTGTAGTCTCCGCCAAAACCAAGTATCTTGTTTGCAGGGACCGCATCTAACCAGTCGCTTAACGCCTCCTCTGCAGTATGGGAGGAGATGATGTGCAGCCAACACATATCGATGTACACGTTTGGGAAGTTTTTGGCCAGAGTTGCGAGCTCCTTGGTGTATGGGTATGAGCCATGGAAAATATCGAATGGAACATCGTAATATTCCATGAATAGATTTGCTAGCAGTGTTGGATCTGAATTAGAGATCAGGTTAAGGTTTCCGTTTTGGAATCCGGTGTGGATTTGGACTGGTAGTGAATACTTTGCCGCGAGTTGAAGAATCTTATGAACCATGTAATTTTGAAGATTCCTACCTTCTGCTACTGAAATTTCATCCGGTACGGTTATTTTAATGTTACCAGGCCTCGTATACCTTATGAATGTATCCTTAGAACTCATTATCTTATTAAATACCTTCTCAGCTTCGTTAAAAGTGGTCTTTTCAAAAGATATGTCTCTTCGATAAGCTAGTGCGATCTTAAATCCTACGATCCTATCCAATATATTCGCTACCTTTAGCTCCAGGGCCTTCTCTAATTCCTTGAACGAGTGTATCGGCGTGTTCAGCATCGTGCTTATCTTTTTTACATCGTTTCTACTTCTGATCAGTACGAAGTCTTCGAGCCTGGCTACAGGTGCAAAAAATTCTCTATCGACATCTAGGTAATCAATCTTTTTTAAGCCAAATAAATCGTGAATCGCCAACTCAACCTTTGCCTTATCCTTCAAAACCCATTTATACAACCCTTTCTTGTTTGCATCTTTCATCTTGCTCGCGAGTTCTTGAACCGTATTATCATTAATTTCATCAATTCCATAGAGGTCTTTAACCGCGATCTTGATCGACTCGAAGTAGGTTGTATTGGAAGCTTTATTCCAGTACGGTTCGATTGTCTTCCATCTGTTCAGAATTGGAACTTTTACATCCGTTACGTATCCGTAATCCTCTAAGCTCAAGCCAGCCGAGATAAGATCGGATAAAGTGTAGTGGACTAAGAAAATTTGAAATGGATCCGCCTCTCGTCTTGTCCTCTCATCTTCAGGGATCACATGTTCATGAGTATCCATTATCCAAATATCTTCGATAAATTCTTCTAAAGTACGCATAGTTTAAGGGGGAAGCTTAGCCGCATATATTTTTTACCCAATTGGTCTTCAAACCAAGGTTTCGAGGCGTATAGGCGAGAAAGTATACCTGAAGAGTATAGTGACCATCCCACAAGATTTGATAAATGATCTGCGTTGGAAGGAAGGGCAGGAACTCGATTTTCAGCGGATAGGTGAAAATAAATTGATTTTAAAGCCTACACAGCCAAAGTTGAAGATTAACAATCATACGTTTGAATTTTTTGCTGAATCTGTTGAGAAGATGTTGGCTGAAACGCTAGAGGGGCTTAATTGGTCGCAGATAAAAGAGCTATCAGGTTTACCGTATAAGAAACCTAGTCCTTTATTGGTACATCGAATGGAGAACGAACGAGGTCTCATAAGAGTTAGGGATAGTAAGTCATCGCAAATTATATGGAAACTCGTAAGTGAGGATCTCCAACAGAGTGAGATTCAAACTAAGTTTTGTTGATTGAAAGATGAATTGATAGGAACATAAAAGTATCGGTGATAAGAATAGCTTGCGAGCCCTACCTTCATTTTATCCTCCTCCCCTTCTTCACTTGCATCTGAATATCCGGAACGCTCGCATTAAGCCACTCTCAACGGCTAAGTTAATGCATCCCATATTATCGCTCCGTCAGACTGTTCCGGTGTTGGGATCCCCATCAAATGGGCCACGGTAGGGGCGAAGTCGACAAGCCTAACAGGTCTTGTTCTCACGTATCCCTTCTTCACGTTAGGCCCAGCCATGATAAGAACGGCGTGCATATCCTTGTATGTCGCTAACAGACATCCGTGCCTGCTGGTGAGTTCATGGAGGAGCCTATCGGCAGGCTCGTAGATCGTTGTATCCTTGGATAGTCTATTCTTGGAGTTGTAGCCTTGCTTAACGGCGAATACCACATCGCCTATCCTCTCGCCGTACAGGCCCAGACCGGACGCATCCTCTCTCTTTACAGCGAGCGCTATAGGATGCTCGTTCGTCTTTGGGTCGCGCAGTGAGTATAGAGCTTCTATCACACTCTCTTGAACTTTCTCGTAATCGGAGCCGGGATTAACAATACCCTGTGGGTCTCTACCCTTTAGATTGACGTAAATGTGCCATTGCGTCTGAGGGTACGCTCTCGTCTTGGTCCAATCAACGGTTACCTCCCCGGTCTCGCCATCCGATTTGGTGTAGAGCAAGCCCTCCTTAACTAGGGCCTTGCTTATGTTTACCGAGCCGTAGCATCCGGTGTGGCCGTGGTCAGAAACGATGGTGATGAGCGTATCCTCACCGGCCAGCTTCATCAACTTACCTACCATTCCATCTGCGACACGGTAGGCTCGCTGGAGAATGTCCCAGTACCGGCTGGCCTCGGCAGGGTCGTAATCAGGGTGTTTGGCATCGATGCCGCCCCAAATCGTGTGGCTGGTGTGGTCGATGCAGTGCCACTGTGTGAGGAAGAGGTTCCAATCGTATTTCGTCATGAGGTAGTTCCCCGCATCCACGATCCATCTCGCTTGATATTCAGCCTCCTCGAAGTATGTCTCGAAGTCTATCCACCCCCGGAACAGGGCTATTTCGCCGATGTGTTCTTGGTATGGACCCACGTTCGAGAGGAGTTCGTCGGAGATCGATTCGGGGACGGTATGTCCCTGTGTCGGGAAGATCTGGCTCATATAGAGCTTTAGCTTTTTCCCATCAGATGATATGTCGATGAGTTTGAATCTGAAGGTTCCAATCTTCTCACCTTCCTCAAGCAGGAATGACGTTCTCGACCATTCGCTCCACGCTCCTTTTATCGTCACGGCCAATGGCCTTTCTGCGTCCTTACCATCCGATATAATAGCCTTGTCGTAACCCTTTCCTCTAGAATCCACGATGAGCACACGGAGATTCTTCTCGGGACCCTTCAGAATTAGGGGGGTGACGTAAAAATCGTCGTAGGTTATCTTGTACGCCACCTGCTCGGCCCATCCCTTTGCCTTCGGCACGATCCTAATGGTCGTCTCTAGGAGCTCAGAAGCGCTCTTTGGCATGTCCATCCATCCTTCCGCCGGTTTGAGTTTAATCCTGACCGCCCCATCCAGCCTCTCCGTTGTGAATAGCATGCAAGGAGAGATCTCGAAGAGGTTTGAGGCGTAGCCCGGTGCGCCATGCCCTCCAACCTGTACGCCTTCCTTCATAGTGGGGGGCCAAGATCCAGAGTACTTGAGAAGAATGGTCCTCTTACCCACCCTCTCGGCGGCGTTCCAGATGTACTCGGCCTTGCAGATAGTGGTGTCGAAGCCGCTATTGAGGTAATCGAGCGGTTTCCCTGGAAGGTGCACTCCCATATGGGTTATTCCGTGCGTGCCTGCCCATGCGCCGGTGGCGATCGTGGCCCAGCCGGGGGCCGTTACAGTTGGGTTCATCACAACAACCTCAGCGAAGACGCCTTTTCGTATCAGACTTGCTATGTTGGGCAATTTTCCTTCTTCCACCCATTTCTTTATAAAATCCGGCCTGGCGCCGTCGAGGCCTATAACTATGGCCTTCCTGGGCTTCTTAGAGTTCGGCATTTTCCTTCACTCATAATTCGTGTTTAACAAGCAAAATTATAAATATTGAGATATAAATGCTTGAGATTGAATAAGAATCTCACGGAGAAGTTGCTTATGAGAAATTCTAAGATGAATAGACGTAATTATATTTTATAAAATCTAGGCGCGGATAAATGATTGCTCTTCAACACTTGGGCTGTATGATAGCGGTCTTACTTGTCGGGGCTAAGATCTTAGGTGTGCCCCCTATTTCCGATGTTAAGATCCGTCTGGGTTTTATAGATTCTCTAAGAACTTCTACTATTGAACCTACCTCTTCCCTGTAGGCTACCGCGTGAACCGCTTCCCCTAACATGTTCTGCGCGGCCGCAAGTGCTCCGGATCGCTCCATCACCCTAATAGTAGCCTCGACTTTTCCCGTAGTGAAACCGGCTTTTGAAGCGAACTCTCTGGAAGCAGCCATTAGGGTCTCGACACTAGGGTCTCCAAGTATCTTTTGGAGAGCCTCTTCACCCCATCTATTCACCCTCCTCTCAATATG
>CAYFVN010000284.1:0-3676 GCA_964346575.1 uncultured Candidatus Bathyarchaeia archaeon | reverse complement strand
GAAACTTCAACCAAATACTCCTTTGAGTATGTAACCTTCAACGTATGCGGACTGTTCATCCCAAACACTACGGGGTTACCATCTAACTTCTGATCGTCGAGCGTCCAAGCTTCAAACCGGTATCTGACTCCAACCGGCCCCTCTATCAGGGTTGGAGCCTCGGGCGTTGACACGGTCGCCTCTGCGGGGTACCAGCCGGCCTTAGGCTTGGAGGGCAGAGACAAACCCTCAGGCTCCGTAGCGAATCTTAGAAGGTACTCCGCCTCGTACTCGAATTCGTGGATCGCCGCTTTCGACACGGTGATAGACGGCTCATCCACGAGGTAACGTTCATCGTTCCTCTCTAAACGCTCACTAACCGATACGTCATGGGAGGTGCCTAACTTGAAGGTCAGTTCAGCCGTCTCTCCATCCGCCATTTCATCCCTTAAAGTCCCATCCACGTATAACTGTGTCTTGAGGCCTGACGGAAGGCCCGAAACCGCGACCTGAAGCGTGTACTGGGCTGGTGGCGGAGGAGGCTTATCTTCAGGCTTGTAGACGGGTTCACGCGACAGCTTCAATCTGGGATTTATGGACGATGATGAGCCCGAGGATACGAATATCGTCATCTTCCAAGTCTCAAAGCCGGGATGCTCAACGTTGAGCGTGTACCAACCTACTGGAAGTATCAGCTCGTAGTAGCCGCCGGCCATTGAGGAAGCCCAGTGGACCAACTTCCCATCCTGGTAGGCTGAGACTTTAGCCCATATCAACGGGATAAGCTCATTATAGAAGTTGAATCCTAGGATCGTCCCATGAACTATGCCTCCCCCAAAGGGGTAGTAGGGCTTATCCTCGGCTATAGCAGGAGCCAACAACCCTGGGAGTATTAATAGGCATATAAGTGAAACCTTTAATGCTTCACCACGCATGGAGTGGTCACACCTTCAAACCATCGTTAAAGTAAGCTAGAGTATAAATCTATGCTATTAAGGGTTTTTACTCTGTAACGTTGTAATTTGAGTGTTTGAACCAATTAAGCTAATCATTTTTGAATTGTCAGGCCTATTTGCAGCTGCAATCATGGATGTGCCAAGCTTCAACTCCTAAAATTACCGGTGGAAGATCAACGGAGGGTCGAATTTACATAAGCGTTAACTGAACCGAAAAAGAAATAGGGTTGAAAAGAGAACCATAAAGTAGGGCCGGAAAGAAGATTTGGAGGGTGTGTTATATGTCGGAATCTTTTGCATACGTCGATCTTAAAAAAATCCGACCTAACAGGCTTAATCCAAGACTTGAGATCACAATAGAATCTTTGAACGAGCTTTCAGAAAGTATAAAACAGACTGGATTGGTTGAGCCAATAGTCGTCAGACCGGTCAACGACGAGTATGAAGTCGTAGTAGGAGAACGTCGATACAGGGCTTCCCAACAAGCTGGCCTCGAAAAGATACCGGCAATAGTTAGAGGCTACACGGATGATGAAGTGATCGAGCTTAATCTAGTCGAGAACATCCATAGAGAAGACCTGAACGATGTGGAGAAAGGAAATTGTTGCGTTGCACTAAAAACTCGATACAGGATGAAGTACCCTACGAACGAGGCTCTAGCCAGGAAACTTGGAGTTTCATCGACGACCGTCCAAAGATGGATCCAAACCGTAACCGAAGTACCTGATGAGATGCGCGACCTAATCACCTCAGTAGAGAAGAGGGGGGTTCGAATCCCAAAGGGGCGGATAACCTCTGACGTTGCTCTTCAAATAACTCGGCGAATTGAGGAGCCGAGAAAGCGGATAGAGGTTGCGAAAGAACTGGCTAAGAAACCGGTTCCAGTACGTATGGCTAGAGAGGTCGTAAAGGAGGTCGTTAGAGCACCTGAAGAGCCGATCGGGAAGATCGTTGAAAAGGTTTTGGAGGCCCCTCCTCAACTGCCTTTTCTCCCAGAACATGCGGAGATGATCCGTAGCGGAGAAAAGATTCAAACTTCTAGGAGGGTTATCGATCCTAAGATAGAGGAGGGTTCTACGGTCGAGGCTTACACTAAATTTGCCGAATTAGAGGTAGAAGAGGTTGAGAGGAAGCGTCTCGGAGATTTTTCGGAGGAAGACGCCGAGCGTGAAGGTGGTTATACCCTCGAAGAGTTTAAGGAGTTCTGGAAGAAGCTGTACGGTGAATGGAATCCTGATGAGAGGGTGTATGTAATACATTTTAGAAGAGTGGACTGAGCCTCAGCTATCCAGAGATGAATAGGGGATTCTCGACCCGGTTAAAGCCTCATGGTTGGATTATAAATACTATCAATCCACTAACCCCGGAAGATTAGTTTAAAAAGGGGACACCACAAGTTATGGATTGATATAAAGGGTTACAGTGGATAATGGTTCGCCATGGGAGAGGAGATTCGGACTGCATGTGGAGTATATGGCGTCCTAGACCTCGAAGGGAAGTCCGTATTACATCACCTATACTGGGGTTTGAAAGCTCTCAACCATAGAGGTCATCAATCCCATGGATTTGTAACCTTTGACGGGAGTCTGCATACTTGTAAAGGCTTAGGGCTTATACCCCGTATGGGTGCAGGTGAGATGGAGAGGTGGATCACCGAGCTTCCAGGATCCGTAGGCCTCGGCAACGTCCGTTACAGCACATCCGGCGGCTCGGATGAGGAGAGCCTCCTGAATGATACCCAGCCCATAGTGGCGGAGCAATCGGTGGAAGGCCGGGCTGTTCTATCCTACAACGGTAATATCGTGAACGCATTACAGCTGGCTGAGGAGGTTAAAGCCAGAGAACGTGTAAAGTGTACATCCGACTCATCCGTCTTATGTTGGAAACTTCTCACAGAGTTGAACGAGCAGAGGGATCTCCCCGAGGCTGTGAAGGCGTGTATGCGCGATGTGGAGGGTGCATACTCGGTCGCCGTGATGCTTCCGGGGGGTAGATTAGCCGCCTTTAAGGATCCTCATGGAATAAAGCCCTTATGTATGGGCTGCTCCTCTGAAGGCGATGTTAGATCCCTCTCAAGCGAATCTATAGGGTTAGAGATAAACGGTTTCAACTTCGAGTTTGAATTGGAACCTGGAGAGCTTGTTGAGGCCAAGGGTGAAGGCTTCGAACGGATTAAACTTCGGAACCGAAGAAGAAAATTGTGCGCCTTCGAGTTCGCCTACTTCGCAAGGCCCGACAGCCTACTCGGACCAAGATACGTTTATGAGGCTCGCGAGGCCTTCGGGCGAAACCTGGCTGAGGAGTACTATGAAACTCTCAAAAGATGCGATGTAGTAGTCTCGATGCCCGAAACGGCTGACGACGCGGCTTTCGGGCTTCACGAGGCCTCCGGTATACGCTGGGAGAGGGTTATCCGCAGGCACCGTTACGTCACAGAGAGGGCTTTCATAATGCTCTCCAGAGAGAGGCGAGCGGTCCTAAACAAGAAGGTAAGCCTCTTAAGCAGTAGGCTGACGGGGAAGCGTATAGCGGTGATGGACGACAGCATAGTGAGAGGCGACACGATGGGGACGGTTTTAAGACGATTGAGGGGATCGGGAGCCAAGGAAATCCACCTGTTCATAACCTTCCCCAGGATAATGGCCCCCTGCTTCTATGGAATCGATATGGCTACTTACAGGGAGCTGATAGGGGCATCCCATACCCATGAAGAGATAGCGGAGATCCTTGGAGCCGACTCG
>CAYFVN010000283.1:0-8109 GCA_964346575.1 uncultured Candidatus Bathyarchaeia archaeon | reverse complement strand
GCGGACAGCGAATGGATCTAAGATGTCACCATGTAGAGACGTTAGAGCGCGCTAAAATGAAGACTTGGAACAGGAACATGCATAGTTCCAGCCCTTAGGGAAGTGGGCAAAAACATGGCAACGATCGGCTGCACTATAACCACTGTAATATTCTCTCAGATCCCGGCTGACGCCGCGGACGAGGAAGCGAAAGAAGGAAAGGAAAGGAGAACATCATTTTGAGGAAGGAAGGCCATAAAGTGATTCAGAAGGATAAGAAATAAGTGGTTGAAGATTTAGAGAAGTATATGGTGAGGTTTTGACTAATTTAATGTTATTAAATCTAATATTATATAGCTTATTCGGATTACATAAGCTATTTGAATTTAAAACTTATGAGGATTATTATAGTAAAAACTTATAAATTAAATGAAATACTAGTTAATCGGAGCAAATGAGCTCCGAGGAAAATAAAGTGTCCGAAAAAAAAGTTTCTAGACGGAAGTATATAGCGTATGCGGGTGCCGGAGTTGTAGTTGTAGCGGGTGCAGCAGGAGGTTACTATTACACAAGACAACCTCTTCCTTGGCAGAAGAGGGAACTGGATGTATGGATGCAGAAGTTCCATATTTATGAATGTACCAATGAGCTTTTCGCGAATTTCGAAGAAGAACATAACGTGAAAATCAACGTAGAACCATTCGTAGGATGGGACCCCTTCAGAGCGAAGATAACCACATCTGTTCAGGCAGGTACGCCACCTGACATCGCTGAAACAGCCAACTTCAACCCCGAGTTCGGGGCTAGGGAATGGGTGATTCCCCTTGAAGATCTGGTCAAGAAGTATGACCTGGATCTAGGCGATTTCTTACCGGTCACACTTGAAAGGAATAAATATAAAGGTAAGCTGTACGGATTGCCAATGTTTGCCACGGCTTTGGGCGCTCTATACTACAACACGGAGTGGATCGGTAAAGAGCTTGAAACTAACAAACCATTAAAGGACATCTGGCCTCCCAAAGATTGGGAAGAACTTTCGGAAGTATGGAAACTTCTGACCGATCCTGCAGCAAAGAAGTATGGGACTACCATTTCAGCGGATCCACAGTTCGGTTGGTGGGCTATATTTTCGGCAGGCGGAAAATTCTGGGATGAGGGGCATAGGAAGACTTTGATCAACGATGAACCGGCTTTTAAGGCGCTGAGTTTCTACCAGGAAGTGATAAAGAACGGTTACGCTCCAAAACCGCCGCCAGGGTCCGCTTGGCCGGAGTCCAGAAGGAACTTTACAGCGCTCATATCGGCTACATCCATAAGTGGTCCTTGGGACATCGTGAGTCTACCGAAAGAGAACCCAGACCTAAAATGGGACGTTGAAGAGATACCCAGCGGCCCTGAAAAACAGGCCACGCTGCTCTGCGGAGTTGACTTGTGCGTATTCAAGGAGTCTAGGAACCACGATCTGGCTTTTCAAGTATTGCTGGGGCTTACGTCGCCCGAATACGAGTTACTGGCCACAAAACAAGCAACGATGACTATGCCACGACTGTCTTGGGCGAATGAACCATACGTCCAAGGGAACCGCACTTTACAGGTCTTCGCCAAGATGGTTTCGATCGCGGAGATGTTCCCGGTGATACCTGAGTATCCGGCGTTCTGGATCGATTGGAGGAAAACTGTCTGGGAGCCTATCGTAATCGAATTCAAGGACGTGCAGAATTCCCTCGACGCCTTCGAAGAGAAAGCCAACGAGACCCTGGAGAAGTGGCACGCGGAGCAAGGTTGAAAGTTTGAGTTGCGCTGAGATTGAAGCTCAGAAGTAGCGAGTCGACAACCGCCTATCTATTCCTCCAACCCCACCTAATTTTTTTTGCACTCACAGTTTATGTTCCTATATTCCTAAACTTTTACTACAGTGTACATACCTGGACAACCGCAGGAATGACTTTTACAGGTATGAGAAATTATGAGGAACTATTGACAAGCCAGAGTTTTGCGAAGGTAATGACGAATACTTTTCTGTACGTTGGAGGCACATCGGTTATCGCCATCTTTTTAGGATTAGGCTTAGCACTAATATTGAGCAGGCCCAATATCAAAGGGAAAAAGGCATTTCGAACTGTATACTATGTACCGGTCGTAACGACGGTTGTCATCTCATCCTACGCGTGGCTCTGGATCCTTGAAACGGAAGTAGGACTGGCGAACTTCCTCTTGTATGCGTTGGGTCTTCAGCCTCAGGGATGGCTGACGAACGCAAGACAAGCCCTCCCCATCATCGTAATGGTTGGCAGTTGGGTAAGCTTGGGATACAACACGGTGCTCTTCTGGGCCGGCTTAGAGGCCATACCGAAGGAGTTCTATGAGGCCGCGACCATTGACGGAGCTGGTACAGTCCAACGCTTTCGACACGTTACTTTCCCGCTTTTGATACCAACGACAATATTCATAATCATTATGCAGTTCATCAGATCTTTCGCACAGCACTTCGGTCAGATCTACGTTATGACGCAGGGTGGCCCGGGCGTAGAAACGAGCCTAATAGTATTCGACATATGGCAGAACGCGTTTCAGTTCAACTATATCGGATTGGCTTCGGCGGAGTCGTTTATACTTGCCCTCGTGGTTCTGGTCTTAACAATGATGGTGTTGCGTGTCCGTGAACGCGCGAAGGTGGTATATTGAAGGGGCGATCGTTATGAAAGATTTAAGCGATAAACTTGTAGTATTCGTCCTATACGTATTCATGGTCGTAGTAGCGGCTTGGGTTCTGATCCCCTATTTCTGGATGTTCAGCGCATCGTTATCGGAGCTACAGGACCTCTTCAAATGGCCGCCCAACATCTTTCCTTGGCCTATCCATCCATCGAACTTCGTCTTGGTCTGGGGGGACATCCAAAGGTTCTTCTTCAACAGCATCATCGCATCCGTTTTGCCCACGTTTGCGCACCTATTCTTCGACTCTTTAGCCGGCTTCGTTTTTGCAAAGATGAAGTTCCCTGGAAAAGAACCTCTCTTTCTTGCGGTACTGGCTACGATGATGCTTCCCTTCGAGGTGAGAGTACTCCCCCTCTTCATCATGACGAGGATGATGAACTGGATAAACACGTATGAAAGTCTAATCTTTCCATTTATCATGGGGGCATTCGGGATATTCCTATTCAGACAGTTTATCACCCCGATACCGGACGAACTGATAGAGGCTGCGAGAATCGACGGCTGCTCGTACTTCAGGATCTACTGGTCGATCATAATGCCCCTGTGTAGGGCTCCGCTTATGGCTTTAGCAATATTCACCTTTCTATGGAGATGGAATGACTTCTTCTGGCCACTAATAGTCACTAACACGTTCGATATGAGAACCCTTCCGGTGGGGCTTACGCTTGCGTTTCAAGATCTATACGGATCTCAATGGAACCTGTTGATGGCGGCGGCCGTCATAGCCTTCTTGCCCGGGGTTCTCCTATTCGTTTTCCTACAGAGATATGTTATGGCAGGCGCGGTACTCAGCGGAGTAAAAAGATAAAAAATCGGCGGCGACAACGCATACAAATGGTATTCGACGTATTGAATGGAGCGATCAGTCGTTTATCACATTAATTCTATTTACCTTAAATCCGTAACCGATGCGGTCACGGTGTTGGATGTCTCTGCCAGCATACTTCCAGTAAATTCATAGGGCTCATTGGTGAACAGACAGCAGAGTAAATCTAATTCTGGGTCTGCCCAAGCGATCGTTCCAGTCGCACCTATATGGCCAAAGGTTCGAGATGAGACCAAGTCTCCAAAAGGCATGGACGTGCTCGAACTTTTAAGGCACCAACCCAACCCCCAGCGGTCCTTAACCTTCTTGCTATGAGGGATTTCTGGGAAAAGGGATATCTGGTCTTTTATCATCAATTTAACAGTGGTTGGACTGAAAATTCGTTTTCCACCGTAACTGCCCTCATTCAAAATCATTTGAAGAAAAATCGCTATGTCCTTGACGGTGCTGTGCAGGCCTCCCCAAGGTGCTCCGAAGTCACGCCACCAGTCGGTGTTCCAGTGTAGGATTCTAGCCTTTTCCTCCGAGATGTGAGACTCAGCGACCCGATCTTTAGAGAGTTTTCCCAATCCCAACCATGTGTCCTCCATGCCTAACGGCACGAAGAACTCTCGCGCTAAAAAGTTACGGAATGATACGCCTTCAATGCGTTCTACGATCTCGGCCAGTATAGCGATCCCCATACTCTGATAGGAGACGTCCGTACCGGGAGGGAATAAAAGGTCGCACTTACATATATGCTCTATAAATTTTTTGAATGAAGCACGCTTTAACCTAAGTTCGACGTTATTAGGCAGCATGTCTGGCAGCCCTGATGTGTGTGTGAGAAGGTGACGAATATGTACATTCCCCTTTCCATTTTGATCGAACTCAGGAACAAAGTCGATGACCTTGTCGTCGAGCATCAACTTCCCACGCTCTATGAGCAACAACAAACCGCAACATGTAATGGGCTTAGTCACAGAAGCGATGAGCCAGATCGTATCCCTTTGCGCAGGTTTTGCGTCCTCACCTACACTCATCCTTCCGAAAGCCTGATGCATTAAGATAACGCTGTTACGCGCTACACAGATCGCTGCTCCTGTGAGTTTTCTATCCTTAACCCATTCTTCAAGTAACCTTGCAACAAGACTTAATCTTCTTGAGCAGACGGAAACGTCTTCGGATTTCCCTTCAATCAATACATCAATTTTACTCATGCCATCTAATCTTGTCCTCCAGAAAATATAACTTAAACTTACTGCCATTCTTGCGAGGTATGATTTTGGAAAGATGAACATTAAGTCAACTGAAGTCGTATAGCGATAATGAATACTTCGCTTGAAACGTCTGCAGAGTTATTGACAGTCTCTATAAGTGATTTTAGTGCGCGCGTCAAATAAAATAGTGCTTTACGTCCTTTACGCAGGTGGATTAGCGATGGTAGTCGCCAGATTTGCGATGTCTTATACTGGTCTTCCGAGGAACTATGACACCGAACCCCTCCTCGGGATTGGACTGTTTCTCGTCGCCATATCAGGATTGGCTTAGATAAAAGATTGATTCCAAGTATTTTGCTCTAGCATATAGAGATAATAACTGAAGTAATGAGTATTTTTATATTGAATATTCCACATAAAATGGCTTGATGTCATATGAATATTATAGTTATTATCTCCGACACCCTTAGGTGTGACCATCTCGGATGCTATGGGAACGATTGGATAAGGACTCCTCACTTGGACGGATTCGCTGGGAAGGCCGTCACCTTCGACCGTTGCTACGCCAACTCCTTCCCAACGATCCCAGCGCGGGCCGACCTATTCACGGGCAAGTACACTTACACCTTCATGGGGTGGGAGCCCCTACCCCCTAAGGAGACCACGCTGGCGCAGCTCTTGACGGAGCAGGGGTACTCCACAATGGCCGTGGTCGACACTCCATTCCTGATCAAGGAAGCGTATAACTATGATAGAGGCTTCAAGGATTTCATCTATATAAGAGGCCAAGCCCACAAGATAGCGGAGGGACGGGATGTAAGGCCGTACAGGGTACATGAGACGGATTACGCGGCGCCCGCAACCATGTTCGCAGCTGAGAGATGGTTGCAGCGACACTACAAGGAGAAGTTTTTCCTCTACGTTGATACCTGGGACCCTCATGAACCTTGGGATCCTCCAAACTGGTATACTGAACTCTACTATCCCAACTACGATGGGAGGTATGCCCCTCCCTGCTACGGAAAATATGAGGAACGGGATGTGTCCGAAGAGGATCTGAAGGTAGCCCATGCCTGCTACTGCGGAGAGGTAACTATGGTAGATCGATGGACAGGGCGTCTGCTCGACACAGTCGAAGCCTTAAACCTCATGGATGACACGGCTGTAATCTTCACGGCGGACCACGGCTTCTACTTCGGAGAACACGGCTACTTCGGAAAGGCGGTTCACACCCGCCAGCACCTTGGTAAAACGGTAGATGAGCAGAGCTGGTTTCGCTCCCCATTATATGAAGAGGTAAGCCATATACCATTATTGATCTACGTCCCAGGTCTAAAGTCTCGGAGAGCAAATGCCCTGGTTTCACTAGCCGATCTCATGCCTACAGTTCTCGACTTGACAGGTTTAAAGATACCGAGTTTCATCCACGCCCAATCCATCCTCCCAATCTTGAAGGAGGAAGACAATGAGGGAAAGGATTTCGCTGTTACTTCGTGGCCTCTCTACAATCCAGGGGAGGCTACCAGGGCGGTCGACGCTATGGAGCGGGGGGTTAAAGAGCCATTGACATCCACTATCACAACTAGAGAATGGACTCTAATCTACGCCTCTCATGGATACGCCTCGGAGCTCTACAATCTCCAGAAGGATCCAAAACAGATGAAGAACGTAATTCAAGATAACCCTAAAATGGCGAAAGAACTACATGGAAGGTTCATATCTCAACTGGAGGAGACTGGAGTGGATAAACGGCTTTTAGACCCAAGACGAAGACTTAAATAGAAAAAATATTGGCACCCGCTTTAGCGCACGCCATAAAGATCGTACCGAATATCTTATTTTATTAATCCTTCTCTTCCTCTCCTACAGGTTCTTTATCCGTTGAAAGGTAATATACTCCTGGATGTCCATGGATATACACTGGTTTTTCATTGCGGAGAATGTCTATGAAATTTAGAAACATATCGGAAGATAAAAACATCCTTATAGTCCCGTGTCTCTCAAAGTCATCTTGAAGCGAAGTTTCAGGATCATAAAATTTAATACTTCCTACACAGTCTGAATCGTCGTTGAATAACAAGATGGTGGCCCGATGATTGGGCTCTAAGCCAGATTTCCCCCCATAAATGATTACTCTATATTCATCGATCCTTGTCCCACTTACTGTCATAATGTTCACCACCTCTTCAGTATAACACGACTTATTTAATCCTTTATAATAAAGTATAGTTAATGGCTTTTCTCTCTCAAAGATGGCATCCTATTTATCGCGCGCGGTGCTTATCTATCGTTTTATACGATCCATTCATGACGAGCAGGATTTTTTTAATCACTGTATCACTTATAGCTTTTCTAATATATTGAAGGCGACTTTAAATTCCATAATTAATTTAAGTGAAACTCACCTTGATGGATGAATTAAAAACAGGTTATTTTAGTATAGTTGTCAATAATCTAAAAGATAGACAACGAAGAAATAATGGGACGATCCTATGAGTATGAGAGGAAGGTATGGAGGTAACTTGGATTATGAGTGAAATATATTACAACGACACATCAGATTTGGAGAAGCGGAAGAAAGTAAAGGAGTTGGAGATTATTCAAAGCCAAAACAAATACTATCTCAAATTTAAAGCTAACGACGCTAGAGACATAATCATTAGATTAGGGAAATAGTAACAAGTAATCGGCATATCAATTCTTGAACATCCAAAATTAAACGCTTCTAATTCTAGCGTTACCTATATGTTCCAACCCTCTCGTTAATGAAAATCTACATCCGAAACACTAGTTGGCTTAAATCTTCTCTACCTGTACCGCTACGCTTTTATAATTGGGTGTAAAGCTCTCCTCGTCGAACTTTGTTGGGAATAACGCGTTAATCTTCAATTCACTGTAATGCATATAAGCTCCTATTATTCCTTTGGGAATCTTGTCTGAAGCGTAGGCTTTACCCGTAAGTGCTCCTACCAAACTGCTTACCTTTACCTCCGTTTCATCTTTAATCTTTAAATTCTCCGCATCATCTAGGCTAAAGTAGAATCCTGCTGGCTCCCTATATTTTGAAAGTGTCTTGCTGTTCTTCGTTATTTCATTTCCTAAGAATGAATATTTCGAACGGTATGTCGTCAACAAGAAACCACGTTCAGCGCATATTGAATCATCCAATCCCTCGAAAGATTCAGGTAAGAAGCGTTTATATTTCACGGACTTATCAGCCCATTCGTCTGATCCCATCCATAATTTATTGACGTTGATTCGTTTGTAAGCTTCAGTTACAGTTACTAGTTCCTCTAACACCTCTTTGCTTTCTTCATAATTGAAATAATCATCTTTACCATACTTCTTTGATAGATACTTTAATACTTGCCATATTTCACGTTCTCC
>CAYFVN010000282.1:0-2992 GCA_964346575.1 uncultured Candidatus Bathyarchaeia archaeon | reverse complement strand
GGAATTTTACCGAATTTCCTGGTTATTCTATCTATCTCTCTGTCTCCATAGCCTCCGCCCTTCCCCAACCTCCAACCCTCTCTGTCAACTGCTACACATCCAGTCACTATCAAGTCGGGTTTAGGTATATCATCCAACCTTCTACCATACCTGAAGGCTCCTACGATCGTAGATGCGCGTCTTTCCTTTCCACGGACATTTTTTACCTCAAGATAGCCATGTTTTAGTTTAGGAGAGGCCATTATCAAAATTTTGTTGTCCTTCAGAACCAGTTCCCTAACTCTTCTCTGCGCAAAATCGGGGTTTGCAAAGACGATTATCCCAATCTTCCACTCTTCCAATCTCTGGATTTGATCCGCTGCTATCTCACTTCCCTCAAAATTCGGGATTCTACCCTCAGCAGGAAGTGGAAACATTGCAACACCTTCATATTCCAGTAACTTCCATATCCTTTTCCTTAACGACCTTTTTCGCTCCTTTATATCCATAAACCGGAATAGATTTAAGATAATTTAATAATTTTACCGGATTTTCCTACTAGGATTATAGTAGCATTCCAAACCTAGGATTCCCAATTTGAAAAATGTCAACCCACAAAACCAGAGCAAAGAATCCTCGTGAAGCTGATATGTCAACGCGTAATTAATTGATGTCTGGTAGAAAAGTAAATTAATAAGCGTGCATGCCTAAACCATAAGCCACAGAAGCTTTCTGGTATTTGATGGAAGACGCTAACGTGAGAAGTGCTCAAGATGAATATCAGTAGAGCCGTTGAGAAGGGGAGGAGGATTTTTAACAGGATTAAACGCAATGCGTCCACTCTAACCTTTGTATCGGCAGCCTTTCTTACGATCTTCCTCATAGTAGGAGGAGTTTTTAATATGATCGAGAACCCTGTGTCTCTGGTCCCCCAGGAAGGAGGGGGCTGGACGTTTATTTATCCTAGGAGTATAAACTATCAAACCCTAAGCGAGAGCGTAGTAGCAGCCATAAGCTATATCCTCGGCGTTGTAGGACTATACTTGATCCACCGTAGCACTAGATTCATATATCGGCCTAGACAAGCCTACATACTACTCATAATAGGCTTAACCATAACACTCTTGGCGGTATCATACACGATTATACTTCTACAAATAAAATTAGCCTAGCAAAAATTAGCTGAAAAAAAGCCACACG
This sequence comes from uncultured Candidatus Bathyarchaeia archaeon, assembly GCA_964346575.1. Lineage (GTDB taxonomy): Archaea > Thermoproteota > Bathyarchaeia > 40CM-2-53-6 > DTGE01 > CAYFVN01. Next base: position 1,813 of record CAYFVN010000282.1, on the reverse strand, counting down.
ACCGCAATGCAAACTTTTTAATAAGGTAAAAATCTTACCTTTTGGTCTAAGGCTCGTCTTTTACAATATTGTTCTACATATCTGGTTACACGTTTTTCTTCTATACTTTTAAGTACTGCTACCATGGGACTTTCTTCAATCTTAGTTTGAAGGCAAGCCAGTTCGTAAAAAGGTGGATTGGAGGTGTCACTATTAAACTTAGCAGAATTGTGGTTGGGCCTAAATCCCTGAGCAGATAGGCGAGTAGTAAGGCTCCAGCCAGGAAGTCAAGCTGGTCCAAAAGTGGGGCAGGAGCTCCAGCCTTCAACCCTATCCTACGCTTAACAAAGGCACCGGCGAGGTCTCCCAGCAGGGATCCTATAGAGGCTAAGACTCCCAGGAACAGCCAATCCCAACCTAGCAATGCTGAGAGGAGACCCGCTACACTCCAGCCGTATGCCAGCCCCCCTATAATGCCTTTGAAGGTCTTGTGGGGACCAAAGATAGGCTTGCCATCGATGAAACGTCTACCAAAATCTAATGATAAGCCGCCTCCGACCAGGACGGGGGCCGCGTTAGATACATATACCGGTACGAGGAAGGCGGCTAACTCGGGCAGGTTTATCAACATAATTGTCCATCACTCCCAAACCTCAGCTGAATAGATCTATCCTCAACCTCCTTTACGGGGAAGCGTTCAACTCTGACCTCCCTTGCATTTGCTCCCTTGAGTTCCAGCCTCATGATTGCCCCCGCCCAGTAGGTTAAAACCCTCTTCGCAACAGGCTCCACAACCCCTATATCGGGCTTGGAATGGACTTGGGCCGTGCATAAAACCGCTAAACCCCTTCTAGCGGCCAATTCAGCTAGAAAGGCCAAGTGCCTTCCCAACTCCTTATTAAGCTTAAAAGCCTCCCCTTCAGTCAGAGCCAATCTATAAAGGTTCGTAACAGAATCTATGACTACAAGCTTATTCCCTCCTTTCAAATAGGTCTCTAAATCCTCAACCAAAGTCCTCTGTTCGTTGAAATCCCAAGGCCTAAAGACGAGTATACCTAAATCTTCCAACTCCTCTACGTTCAAACCTTTAAAGATCGAAGCAACCCTACTCGGTAAGAGTGAACTATCCGAATCCACGTATATGACCGTAAACCCTTTACGGCCGACTTCAACAGCCATCCTCAAAGCCAGGGCGGTCTTACCTGTGGAGGCCTCCCCATAGAATAGAGTAATAAGACCGAGGGGGATGCCTCCTCCTAAGAGGATATCCAATTTTTCACATCCGGTCGCTAGAAACTCCAATCTCTCTCAAAACCTCCCTACACTAGATAGGAAGGGAAACGTTATTTTCCTACCCTTGGAATATAGGGTACAGCAACTCCGAACAGGGGGATCTACAATAGTCATGAAAAATCCAATCATGGACCTAAGCCACATAGCAGTCGTATCTAAGCCTGAAAGCACCAAAGCCATGGAGATGTCGCTCCAGATCATAAACTATCTTAAGGACAATAAGATAAAGGCAACTCCGGAACTCAGCCTAGCCGAACAGGCTGGATTGAAGGGAGCTAAAAAGTTCGAAGAATTGTACTGCGACGCCATAGTAATTGTAGGGGGAGATGGAACAGTACTAAGGACCTGCATGAACATACCTGAACCTGAAACCCCGATCCTCGCAATAAATATGGGAAGACGAGGATACTTAACAGAGGTTAGACCTGAGCAAGCGGTAGGTGCCATACGAAGACTATTGGATGGAGAGTATCACATAGAAAGGCATTCTAAACTTTCAGTATCCCTGAATGAGAGTTATCTTCTGGACGGGTTGAACGAG
>CAYFVN010000281.1:0-2415 GCA_964346575.1 uncultured Candidatus Bathyarchaeia archaeon | reverse complement strand
ATGCTCTAGAAGCAACTAGAATAGCCACCAATAAAGTATTGAACGACAAAGCCGAGGCTGATAACTACCTCTTATGGATAAAGCCTTACCCACATGTTGTACTCAGAGAGAATAAGATGATAGCCACGGCAGGTGCGGATAGACTTCAGGAGGGTATGCGCAGAGCATTCGGCAAACCGATTAGTAGAGCCGCTAGAATTGATAGTGGAGACGCAATAATAGAAATATTCACGAATAAAGAGTTCTTAGACGTGGCAAAAGAGGCTTTAAGAATCGGCGGATCAAAATTACCCATACCCAATAAAATAGAGATCAAAGAAATAGCCGAAGTTGATGGAACTTAAAGTTGTGGATTAACACGTTTTAGGGCTTTTTAGAGTTGGCAGGTTTCAACGTAGAAAGGTTAGTATTAATACAATATATTATTATTTGGTGTTTTTATCTTAAACCTTTCAAATAAAGCCTACTTTAATTAGGGACAAAATCTCCAGCATCATAACCTTTTTATTCACCGTTGTATAGAGACCTCGAAGAGCAATGTGTAGTCACTCATATACGAGGGTTTAATGTAATGGTAGACAGATCTCAGAGGTTTATCTTATGGTTTGATGAAATAGATATGAAGGATGTTCCCCTAGTAGGAGGAAAATCCGCCAGCCTCGGCGAGATGATAAAGAGGGCTGGAGTACCTGTTCCTGATGGATTTGCAACCACTGCTTCAGCTTTCAGATACTTTATTGAGAAAGCGGGGCTTAGCAGTAAGATTTCGGAGGTGTTAAGCCAACTCGGAGATCCCAACGATACGGCTAACCTTCAGAAGGTCGGTGCCACCGTTAGGCAACTTATAGTGGAGGCTAAGATGCCTGAAGACTTGGATAAGATGATCAGAAGGTTCTACGAGGAGTTAGGGAGGAAGTGCGGAGAGAGGGAACCTTTCGTAGCTATAAGATCGTCGGCTACGGCTGAGGACCTTCCAGACGCTAGTTTCGCGGGTCAGCAGGAGACTTACCTTAACGTTAAAGGCTCGAATGAGGTGGTTGATAAGGTTAAGGAATGCTACGCAAGCCTCTTCACGGATAGAGCAATTTTCTATAGGACTCAAAAAGGGTTTGATCATCTAACTATAGCACTCTCAGCAGCGGTGCAGTTGATGGTGTACTCCAAAGCTGCAGGTGTCATCTTTACATTAAATGTTGCCAATGGTGATGAGAGCAAGATTCTGATAGAGGCCGGTTATGGATTAGGAGAGTTTGTAGTTCAAGGTTCTATAACTCCAGATGAATATTACGTTAGTAAGAGCGACCTATCGATACACAGTAAGGGAATTCCTGAAAAGTCTAAACAGATGATCAGGAAACCTGACGGGGGGACGGAGGAAGTCCCCGTGCCTCTAGAGTTGAAGGATAAGCAGGTGCTTACGGATGAGCAGATAGTAGAGTTGTCGAAATATGCTATTGCGATAGAGAGGCATTATAAAAAGCAAATGGACATTGAATGGGCTTTAGACGAGCGTAATGGTAATCTCTGGATACTACAAGCGAGGCCAGAGACAGTCTGGAGCTTAAAAAAGGTTCCCAAAGTCGAGACTGAGGCAAGTCCGTCGGTAACGACTACTACGGAGATGAAGGTAATAGCCAGAGGGCTTTCAGCATCGCCTGGAGTAGCAGTAGGGAAGGCGAGCATAATCGCTTCTACAGATAAGATAAACGAGTTTGAAGTGGGGGATATACTCGTAACTGAAATGACAGCCCCAGATTGGGTACCTGCGATGAGAAAGGCTAAGGCAATAGTAACCAACAGCGGCGGTATGACATGCCATGCGGCTATAGTAAGTCGGGAGTTAGGCATTCCATGCATAGTCGGAACGGTTAGTAAGGAAACACCCGCAACCGAAACTATCAAGGATGGATCTGACATAACTGTAGATGCTACCAACGGTGTAGTTTATGAGGGAATCGTTGAGAGCCTTGTGAAAGAGAAAGAAGCTACACCTGAGATGACTGTAGCTGAAGCGCATCCAATTACGGGAACTAAGGTGCTGGTGAACCTAGGGGAGCCTGAACTTGCTGAGAAGGTGGCTAAGCTTCCATGTGACGGCGTAGGGTTGATGAGAGAAGAGTTTATTTGGGCTTCCGATATAGGGGAGCACCCATCATATTTGATGGAGATAGGGGAAGACCAGAAAGTTGTGGATAAGCTGGCCGAGGGTATACGTAAGGTTTGCCAGGCGATGTATCCCCGACCGGTCGTACTAAGGCTCAGCGACTTTAAGACCAGCGAATACCGCGACTTGAAAGGCGGAGAGAAGTACGAACCTGAAGAGCCTTCGGCATTACTTGGATGGAGGGGAGCATCACGATACTACCATCCGAGATACAGGGAAGCATTCAAACTGGAAGTTAAAGCCGCCAAGAA
>CAYFVN010000280.1:0-3362 GCA_964346575.1 uncultured Candidatus Bathyarchaeia archaeon | reverse complement strand
ACATACCAAGAAATGCTATGAAATCCTAATGAAGCATGGAAAAGTAGAGAGTCAAGTGAAGTTAGACAAATGGATTTAGTTTAAATCAAGTTTATATGCTCCTGTATCTTTGAAATTATCAACGAGCATTAATATACATGATTGAAAAAAGTTAGTAGGGATACTTGGGTTTGACTCTCAAGAGGGAAGAACTCAGATACGAGAGGATCGATGACATACCTGGTGTAGGACCCGCCACTGTAGAAAGACTTCGTGAGTTAGGTTTTCATACGGTGGAGTCTCTTGCCACGGCTACGGTGAAGGAGCTTTCATTAGTAGGTATAGGTGAGAAGCAGGCTGCTAAAATAATTAACGAGGCCAGGAACGGTATTGCCTTAACCTTCATTAAAGCTCAAGAGCTGATGAAAATGCGAGAAAGCGCTTTAAAGCTTACTACGGGCAGTAAAGCTCTTGATAGCCTTATTGGAGGCGGCGTAGAGACCCAGAGTATAACCGAGTTCTTTGGAGAGTATGGCGTAGGTAAGAGCGTGATATGCCACCAACTCGCGGTTAATGTGCAGCTCCCAAAGGAGAGGGGTGGATTGGGGTGTAATGCTCTTTATATAGACACCGAGCAAACCTTCAGACCTGAATGGATTGTGCGCATGGCAGATAATTTAGAACTAGATCCAGAAGAGGTTTCATCTAATATAATCTATTCTGAGGCATATAATAGTGATCACCAGATATTAATTTTGGAAAAGTCTGATAAAGTGATAAAGGAGAATAACGTGAAGCTGATCATAATAGACTCGTCTACCTCCCACTTTAGAAGTGAATACTTGGGAAGGGAGATGCTTGCCGAGAGGCAGCAGAAGCTGAATAATCACCTACACCGACTACTTAGACTTGCTAGGGCCTTCAACGCAGCAACCGTGGTTACCAACCAGGTAATGGCTAAGCCAGATCAGTTCTTCTCTATGGGTGTAGAGGCCGTAGGAGGACATATAATAGCGCATACATCTCATACAAGGATATTCCTTAGGAAGGCTTCTAGAGGAGCTATTAGGATAGCTAGACTTGTTTCCTCACCATATCTTCCGGAGGGTGAGCAGATATTCAAGATAACGGAGCGTGGAGTGGAGGATGTCAAAGAGGAGGAGATGGTCAGCAGGAAGTGAAGCTAAATTTAACCCGCCTATAGAGGTTATAAATTTCTTCAAGTTAGTATCGGAGGGTAGACTAAAGGAGGCGGAGGATATTTTAACGAAGACGATTCATACTCTTCCACATGAAGAACATGACGGCTTCCAAGGATATTTAAGGGGATTGGAGGGGATTCTTCTCAGCTTAAAAGATAAAGGAAGACTGACATATATATCTAGGATTATTGCTTCTCCAACTTTATTGAAGAAGGCGGAGAAGGAATTTTCAAGGCATGTTAGGGATGAGCTTCACGGATCCTATGACAGATGGTACTTTAAAGCTCTCCTAGATTACGCTAGGTTCATACTATCGGCCACTTCATCCTAAAGAATATGGGTTCAGAGTGTATAACAGTATCCACGTGGCGGCCCATATGAATATGTACGTGCCTATGCCGATCATCACGATTTTGTTCTTTCCTTTAAGTTCAGCCTCTCCATATTTGAATCCGTAACGAACTAGGTAGTAGGATAAAATGTAAAACAGTGCCATAATGGATATGCCTTGGGTCCCTTCTAAATGGAGTATGTATGAGAGGGTTCCCACTAGGATAGCTATGAAGAACCGGGACCAGTATACAATTCCAGACGGTTTTATTGTGATGCTCAATACATGATTCCTCTATCTGTAAGGCGACAACTTAATTCACCTTCACAGGTTATAAAGGTTAGGTGTGTAAACTCTTTTGGAGGGGCTGAGATTTGAAAAAGACTGTGATGACCAGCTTCGATGTTAAAGCCGTAATAGATGAGTTAAGGGAAGAGATTCAAGGTAAGAGGATCAGACGCGTATACCAGTTATCTAGTATGCTATTCTTGATTCGGCTGGCGCCTGGACAGTTTGACTTAATTGTGGAGTTAGGTAGGAGGATGCATACTACAAAGTTCAAGTTTGAGGCGCCTTTGAAACCATCCAATTTCTGTATGGAGCTAAGGAAATATCTCAGAAACGGTGTTGTCGAGGATCTTCTGCAACACGAGTTTGAACGGATAGTGCTTCTAGATGTGAAGGCGAGGATTGGTTCAACGCGTTTGGTGGCAGAGATCTTTAGGAGGGGGAACATGATGCTCCTTGATAGCGCGGGCGATATAGTGACGGCATCATACTTTGCCAAGTTAAAAGATCGTAATGTGTTGAGGGGAGAATCATTTGAGTATCCACCTTCCACAGGCATATTTCCCCCCCGCTTAGAAAAAGAGCATCTGAGGATCGCTATTGGAGATAATCCATCGGAAAAGATTGAGAAGGTTTTGGCTAAGGTAATTCCTTATCCAACAATTTACATAAGGGAAGCATTGCTTGAGGCCGGGATAGATGGGAGCGAATTCGCTTCCCTGATAAGTAGTGACGAGATTATCCATTTATTGAAGAACGTTAAGAGCCTATTTGAGAGGCATAATCCAGATGCTTATACCCCATGCATAATAAGAAATACAGATGGGGAGGCTGTAGATGTAATGCCTATACCTCTAAGGTCTCACATGGGCATGAGGTTACAATATTTAGATACTTTTAATGAGGCTGCTGACGAGTACTTCAAAGAGGTTTACACAGAGTCAGTGCAAAGCTCAAAGATGAATCTTTTGTCTGTCGAAGAAGAGCGTCTTAAGCGGATTCTAGAGAGCAGGAGAGAAAAAGCCTCTCAACTTCAAAGCAAGATTCACGAGCATATGGCGGCTGCTGAAGCCTTAAAAGAGAACGCTTTCCAATTGGGGGAACTCGCGAGCTTCGTATATGAGAACCTGGGCCGTAAAGACGTTTTAGAGGCCTTAAAGGAGAACTTAAACTTACAACCTTACGCCCAACTATTTAATTCGATCCTTCAAGTTGATCACAAGAATAAACGGATCCTTCTACTTCTTAAGGACTTCAAATTCTGGATGGATCTAAAAGTCTCTCCATATAAATCTGCCAGCCTCTACTATGATGAAGCTAAACGTTTAGGTGCGAAGTTGAAGAGACTTCAAAGGCTTACGGATGAAAGCGAAGAGAAGTTGAGAGGTCATATCTCAAAAGTAAGTCGTGAACCTGTATTGACCCTAAAGGTTAGGAGGAAGCTTAAATGGTATGAGAAGTTTAGATGGTTCCGTTCATCGGAGGGTCTAATGGTTCTTTTTTTCAAGGAGAAGACTACATACCAGATGCTCTTGTGGCTGTATTTGGGTCGTCTGGTCTTC
>CAYFVN010000279.1:0-4163 GCA_964346575.1 uncultured Candidatus Bathyarchaeia archaeon | reverse complement strand
CATGAAGCCGATTATAACAGGCAGGGTTCTAGCGATTTCAGTTTTAGTGATGATGAAGGTGAAGAAGAATTCACCCCAAGAAAACATGAATGCGATTATGCCGATTGCAACTAAAGCTGGCTTTATTACTGGGAAAACAACTCTGAATAATGTTTCAAGACGCGAGTATCCATCCACCCTTGCAGCGTCTTCTATATCCTCCGGTAACGCTCCGAAATAAGTGTTAAGTATCCATATGTTGATTGGAAGTGTGAAGTATATATGTATCATTATAACGGCGAATAGATTGTCCAGCAACCCGGCTTTAAAAATAATTATGTAATATGGGATAGCGATGGCTACAGGCGGTATAAGCCTGCCCATAACGGATAGATAGAAGAGTTTCAAACCGCCCCATATCTTGATCCTTGTAAAGGTATATGCAGCAAGTAAAGCTGCGATGATATTATATCCCATTGCAACGACGGCTACAGTTATGCTGTTAACTATCGCTCTAGGATATTCCTTGGCTACCGCAGGCAGGAATTCACCTTTGATCCCCATGTACTCCAACCTTTCTTGAATAGCAACCTTCGCGTTGAGAACAAACCAGTAGTTCTGGAGCGAGGGTGTAGGAGGAAGATAGTAGGGAGGGGTATGTTTTACCTGAATCTCCTGTTGTAAACTCATGTTGAACATCCATGCTATTGGAAACATAACCCATAGGAGAATTACTATAAAAGCGATCGCGAAACCGATTTTACCCTTACTCATCGTCAATTTCACCTAGGCCCTTAGCCTTAACCTCCCTATACGTAACGCCCTGAAATAGGCGAATATTAAGGCGATTCCTATAATAAGCACGAATACTGCTAGGGCAGAAGCCCTGCCGAAATCGAGGAAAGTGAACATCTCATTATACGTGTAGTAAGATATGAGGGCGGTGAAATCGGCTGGACCCCCGAACGTAATAACGTATATTAAATCGAACATCCAAATGGACATCAATGTGGTTAATATCACGACTATCAACACTATAGGTCTAAGCCATGTGAAAGTGACCGCTCTAAATCTGGCAAACGCTTTAGCGCCATCTACCATCGCAGCTTCATGTAACTCGGCGGGTATGGACTGCATTCCAGCTAGGAAAAGCAAGGTTGGTAGAGGAAGAAATACCCAAGCGAACGCTAGAACCAATACTATCATTGCGGGCCAAGACCTAGTAAGCCAAGGTTGGTAGGATGAAATCAATCCAAGATTAAGTAATACGTCATTAAATACTCCGTAATTGGCGTCAAATATCCATTTCCAAATAGTTCCACTAACCACAAAGGGGATGGCCCAGGGAACCAGTATCAGCCATTGCAGGAAGCTAACGCCCTTGTATCTCTGGGTTAGTAGCGTGGCTAAACCAAGAGAGCCGAGGACGATAACTGGAATGGCGAGTAAGGCGAAAATGGCGGTGCTGGTAAGAGAGGACCTAAAATAATAAGTTTGGGTCATCGCAACGTAGTTTCCGCCGCCAATAAACCCATACTGTTCCGGGTACTTGATATTATAACGGTAAAGGCTTGTGTAAAGAGCATAGAATACTGGGTAGAATGTAAAAATAAAAACGGGGGTTAATGCAGGCAAAAGACCTATGAGGATTGTCCGTAGGTTCTTCAAGTTAGCTGCCTTACCAGCCAGCCTCTTTCTTCATCGTGTTCCATTCATCGGCAAGGTCGTTCATTACGCCTAGGATCGTGTCATCTGAGGGTGGTTTACCCTGTTCACCGAGCCATAAGGAGTGAATTCTCGGTCTGACGGCGCCCGCTAGCCAATACCCGAACCATGGATCCCACCACGGGGTCATCCTTGGATCGTTGAAAAAGTCGTAAACCCTCTCTAGAACACTAAAATGCAAATCCGGATCGGTCCAAGCTTCCTGAGCCGCCCTTACATCTGGGTCATCCCAGATGGACTTGTATGGTTGAGCCACACCGTACTGGGTAAAAATCCTCTTGCAGACGAAGTATTCACCGTTTTCAAAATCTGGTTTAGAGTTCGTTGTCTTCCCACCTGCGTACTGCATCATCCTCCATGCTGCATCAAGGTAATCCATGCCTTTTTCTAGTGTTGCTTTAGGAGTAACATACGTCCTGTATATGGAGGGGATCTTACCTGTTGGGCCTGGGGCTATCGCGTAAGACAGGTTGCCTGCTTCAGCGCTGGTTCCTGGTGCGTTAACGAACGCGAGATCGTAGTCTGGCATCCATATGAAGCTATGCTTACCTGAACCCATCACGTCAACCGTCATAGGCTCTGTGTACTCAATGACCGCTGGGGTTGAAACTTTATGCACCCAGATGGAGTCGGCTACGGCTTTTACCGAGTTGAATAAGGCGGAGCCTTTCTCGTTGAATCTTGGATTTAGATCCTCATCCCAGAGGTATGGTGGGTCTTCCTCTGCTAAAGCCAATAAAATCCCGTATATGGCGGTTTCAGTGAATCCCCAGCTTCCAGCGAAGTACCCGAGAGGAAATTCTACGATGCCCGCATCCTTTATCTTCTTTGAGTAATCGATCACTTCATCCCATGTCTTCGGAGGTTCGTCGCCGATTCCAGCTTCTTCCATATGCCTCTTATTATATATGAACGCCTGACCGCCTGCGTAGTAGAACAGCCCATACATTTTACCTGTTATCGGGTTTATGGGGCCTGTCCTATAACCTTCTATCACGTCGTCCAAGTATTTTCTTATTTCAGGGTAGTAGTCTTCCATGTCAACGATTTCCCCGGCATGGGCATAGCTTATTGTTATGTCTGGCGTGCTGTAATGCATGTCTGGGGGATTACCACCAGCGTAAGAGGTCGCTATAGCCGACGCGTAAGTATCTAGTCCATAATCGCCTACTCTCATCTGTACGTCGTCATTATTTTCGTTGAAAATTCTAGCGTTGTCTTGGACTAGTTCCGGTCCCCAGCTCCAGATACCCCATTCTACTTCTATGACTTCTTTCGGTTTAGTGGGAGTCGGGGTTGGAGTCGGCTTTTCTGTTGGAGTGACCGTTGGAGTGGGAGTTGTGGGAGGCGGACCAGGCCTAGTAGCATAATATGCTCCTGCTCCAGCAACAGCTACTACTACAACGCCTGCAGCTGCGTATTTAACATATCCTCGCCTATCTACTTTTTCTCCAGCCAATATTTTTCACCTCTAATTTTCCGCTCAGAAGTCTTATGATATGAAATATATATAAATCTTTGCAGCTAGCGCACACGTACTTTAAACTTCTGGTTGAGCGCGCGCGCTATAAAAAGAGAACCCGACTATAATAGAATCGGATATTGCCCATATTTCTTAGCGACTTTAACCATGGATCTATAATTATCTAGTTTAACAGCGTTATGTATCGAATTGCTCGACGATAGTATAAAACCTCCTCCCGGAGCCCCCGCCGCAATACAATTCTTGGTTTCCTCAACGACTTCATCAATCGGCCGAATACACAGTGTATGTGAACAATCAACGTTTCCCATTAAACAGAACCGATCACCGTATTCCTGTTTCACTTCTTTAATATCCATTCCAGCTTGAGGTTCAATGGGGTGAAACCCATCGAGGTCAGCCTCAACCAACAAATCTAGGAGAGGCCACATATTTCCATCGCTATGACAGACAACCGGCGTATCTTTACAATGGATCGCGTGTACAATTCTCTTGTATTGAGGCAAAATATGCTTTGAGAAGTTCTCAGGTGAAATAAATGGGCCATGCTTATCGGCTATATCGTCGCCAAGAACTATAACATCAACTCCAAGATCTATCATTCGCTTTGAAACTTCAATCACAAAATCCGTGCGAACCCTGAGACATTTCTCAACAAAGCTGCGGTTTCTATAAAAAGACATTAAAAAATATTCGATTCCCATCGACTCAGAGGTGAGCTCAATATTGTCTATGAGGACGCCTACCGCCAATTCCTCTCCTACTAATTCGATAACCTTCCGCGTGGTCTCGTAAAAAATCTCATTTTCCGGATTAGGACTATAAAGGTCAAGGTGGTCTTCCGTTTTCACTAGGCCCCGAAGATACCATAGTGTTTTTGTATCCTCATCCCACTTGTATTCCCTGCCAACAGGATCAATCCAAGACCCCTCTATTCCCGTGGTGAATACTCCACCCGCCTGTAAAGCATCAGGCA
>CAYFVN010000278.1:0-2588 GCA_964346575.1 uncultured Candidatus Bathyarchaeia archaeon | reverse complement strand
AGCCGAAGAGGCTGAAAAACTACTCGAATAGAAGTTGAAAAACATCTTAAGTAAGCGCGCGCAATGATGTAACAGGAAAAGAGTTGGATCACGAGCTACATGCCCGCCGACTCTTCTACCCCCGCTCAAGAGAACATGAAGCAGCAAGTGTGCACTAGCAGACGCTTGACCACGATAAAGCCTACTCGCGCGTGCTAACCGACACGATGCGAATCAAATCCCCCTATTTTTTGGGATGTTTAGTTAGAATAGTTTTCCGAATAAATCATGGCGAAGAAGAGAGATCACTGTAAGTATGAGTTACGCGCGCTAGGCATAAAATCGTATATGTTGGAATAACCGATAATATATTTTTAAGAGCGAAGCTATTGTAAACGTGATTCCGAAGATGGATAAAGAAGAGCGAAAGATTCTCCAAATCATCGATGCAATTGTAGAGCAAGAACACGTCATCGCATCGATAGATTCGATAGCCCTACGAGTTGAGAAGAAACTAGCCAAAGACTCAAGAGCACTATTGGCTTGGGAGCCAGTGCCATTGGCTACATACGGCGAAGGAATGCCAGCTGTGGTTCGTTCAAGCTGGGTGTTCGTTCTTCCAGCCAAAACCAACACTGGAGCTGAGAGACATCCCAACAGCCATCAGCGTATGATGTCGCATCGTGGTTCGGGTGATTTTCAGGTCTGGACTGGTGAAAGATGGTCTTCCAATCATCTCGTCAGCGATTCAGAAGAACGATTAGATAGGAGATGGATATCTATCCCACCCAATATATGGCATCGGGCCGTGGTTCCCGAAGAGAACTGGATTGTAGTTTCATTCCACACCGTACCCGAGGATGAACTCGTTGAAGAGCGTCCAGACGCAAACGATGTTAATCTGACCCGTCAACGGAGATATTTAGATTAATAGAAACAGTGAAAAATATGTCAAGAAGAATGAAACTTTTAAAAAAAAGGAGCATCGCGAGTACTGTTCAAAGGATGACTTTTATAAGAGGATACGGCTTACTCGACTCATAATAATAGTGTAGCAATCCCTGAGAGTTATTCGGGTTTAAACCTTCCACAACTGTAATCTTCTTTAACCTTTTGTTTTACAACGGAGCAGTAAGGAGTACCTTTACGAATCTTGAAATATCCGCAGTCTTTACAGATCTTATCGTTCATCTACAATACCCACTTCACGATTTCAGGAAGCCTTCTTCTCTTTCTCCTTTTTCTTCTTAGACTTTCGAACCATCTTAAATCTTCCCATCAAAACCCCCCCTTAACAGATAACATCTCTAAGCCACCTAATAATATCCTCATCTTTAAGCCTTTTAAACACCAAATAATATTGTGTAGGATCTAGCGCGCGCTAAACTGTTATACCTTCCAGAAGACTAAGGCACATCGAAGTGTAGTATAGCCTTCTTTTCATCACGGAAGATTGTGGGGATGGGGACTCCGACCATGAATGTCTCGATACGCCCTACTGGACGCGCCCGAATCCAGATGTTCTCACCCCAAACCTTCTTGTCCGCTCTCTCGACGAGGCGGCGGAGAATTCGACGAAATACAAGGGGAGCCTTGGTTAATGCCGAGTTGGCATCAGGGTCATCAAAAGGTAAGATCTCGGCTTCGCCGCGGAACTGGATGCTACGAGGCGGAGCGGGAAGCAAGGGCCAAGGCACTGGAATGTGAACGGCCACACGTGAGTCACGACGTAGGTTACGGGCTTTCACGGTATTAGCACTGGTTGGTATATAAATGTCCAACCCTCGAGCGAAATAACCAACGCCCACGACATGGGGGCCGCGAGACCCTTGCGTGGCCAACACGCAGAAGTTATGCTTGGCGATTAAACGTGTAAGGTCTTTAAGAGTATAGGTCATAGATACTGCCTCACTGACAACCTATATGATCTACATAGACTTCAAATTTACCTTTCTGGTTCTAGCGCGCGCTAAACACGCTTAATAAATGAGCGGCGACTCCAAAAAGAAATTACATAACAGGCGTACATGAAGGCTCCTTGTACACGGTTTTTACCGACGCTAACTAAAACTCCACTGAATGTGTATTATTTGATGGCGTGCGCTTGAGGTTTTAGAGTTTAATGCTTTGAATAAACCCATCGAAATCAGAAAAATTTTCCACTAGAAACACATATAAATATACTACCCCATTGAAAATATTAGACTCGACATCACACACCTATTACAAAGATTATATCCAGCATAAATCAGACAGTAAAAAACGGAAATCGATTCGCATAGAAAGTCCCGTTAACTTATAGAGAGATAAAGAAAAAGAGGCTACGTAATCATACACCATAGAATATTTCGGGTTCTTTCCTCACTCCAAGAACTTTCCTAATAATAAAGCTTAGCACAGTTTAGGCAGACTCTCTTACCCATTTCTTTTATGGTCTTGAGCTCTGCCCCACAATCCGGGCATTGCATAGGCTTCTCGATAGATTGCTGTTCTTCAGCGCGCGCGCCACATTGTGGACAGTAATCCGCATCTGAGGGAAGTACTACGCCACAGGACATACAGTGTTTAGGTTTTGAAGGCTCGTTTTGAACTGGCGTAGCTTCAGGTTT
>CAYFVN010000277.1:0-4636 GCA_964346575.1 uncultured Candidatus Bathyarchaeia archaeon | reverse complement strand
AAAGTCACAGTTTTTAATAGTAGTCTTATATCTATAAAATTCCATTATAAGATTATCTAGCTAACGCTAGATAACGGATGAGGCTAAAGCGTTATATACGTTAAGGCGTGAATCCTCATAAAGCCCAATTAAAACGGTGAACTATGCTCGCTAAGCCTTATGCACTCCACAACGCTTCATCAGCGAATTTCGTAAAAAAGATAAATATCTTTCGGTAAATACATATCTATCTGAATCATTTCCTTTAAAGTGAGTACATTATGAGGTATAGCGAAGATTATGCCTCTGTAATATGTTCTGTTTATGACTTCGCCGCAAATAGATTAATTGATAGGGTTGAAGGGTGTCTAACGGTAGCTAGGCTTTACCATAACGCGTTTAGAGCTCTAGACGTTTACGTTCCAGCTGTGAGGATTGTCGAGGATCAGTTGGCCAAGCCTCTTTCAGATCGGGATAGGAGAGCCTTTGAAACTGCGATAAAGGGATTGAACATTCTAAACGATGCTAGGTATCATCCCTGCTACCGTGACCACCGTATCTTCCCTCTCCTCAGACAGTACCATGAGGCTGTTAACTTGGTATCTGAAAACATTGAGTCCTTGAGTAATGTTGGTGAAGAGGTCACTTTTCTCTACGAAAGTTTTTCGGAAGCAGTTGAGAATGTGATGAGTGGGAACGGTTTATACGTAGTGAACTGGAAAAGACCTCCTAGGCTAGGTTGCACGTTCTATCCGGTAGTTGAGTTAGAGATAGGTAGGTTGACGGCTGGAGAACAGGTGGGAATTTATACGGTTAAAGTTAAGGCGGGCGGCAGGGTTCCTCACCACTCTCATGGAGACCTTGAGGAGATCCACTTCTTACCGAACCTTATCCGGGGAGACCACCAACTCGGGATTACGGCTGCTGAAGCCACGCAGCCTGATGCTGTATACATCCCCAAAGGAGAAGTGCACGCCTTCAGAAATAAAGAAGAAACGGATAGAACTTTTCTCTTTATATGCGGTTGTGAGAAAACCGGTCCGTGGGACTTTGTACAAGACATAGACAACTATCCAGGCATGGATTTTCCATCAAACGTAGCGGAAAATGTGGAAGAGATCGGAGGAGCAAAGTTAGAAAGCTTTATGGATACACTCCTCGTAGAGGAAGACGGTGAACCTGTCACTGTGAAAAGGCTTTCTCCTGGCAAAATGAGGCTAACACATTCATTGGTTATAGTTAATGAAGCATATCAGCTTACGAACTTGGAGAGAGACCTCTTGTTCTTTGTAGCCTATGGGGAAGGCTATTTGAAGATTGAAGAGAGGCAAGCTAGCCTTAGAGAGGGTGCAGTATTCACGATGCTGCCTGAGATAGAATATGAAATAGAGGCTGATAGGAGGATTATTCTGCACAAGTTTGAGTGGATTTGAAGCGCGCGCTACACGATTCAATCGATTACTCACTACTTTCTAACTTCTATACCAAGCCACTCTTCGAATACCTTTACTAATGACCCCAAGTCTTGATTACCCATTCCTTTGGATACCGCTATCTCGAATAGTTGACGGGTAGAGTTGGTTACGAAGAGTGGAATATTCTCCTTCGCCGCCATCTCACTCATCAACCTTAGGTCCTTGAGCATGAGCTCAAGGCTGAATATTACATCGAAGTTTCTATCCAGTATCCGGGGGACGAACATTCGGAAGAAATCTGTTATACCTACGTTGGGGCTGTCTCGAAGCGCTTCGAATAATAGCTTCGGATCCAACCCCAGTTTCGTGCCCAGTGTCATAACCTCAGCCGTTATAGCGTCGCTGGAAGCAACAAGTATATTGCTCAGTAGCTTCATCTTCGCTCCTGAACCTATCTCCCCCGCGTAGACAACATTCTTAGCTAAAATCTTTAAGACATCTCGGTAATTATCCAATACACTCTTTTTTCCACCCACGAGCAGAGTCCACCGAGAACAGTTGAAGGGACCGCCAATAACGGGAGCTTCCAGATAATTCATTCCCTTCTCATTTACTTTCTTCTCGTTCAACTCAGAGTCCCAGGGACCGATAGTACTGGCATCGATGATGGTCAAGCCCTTTTTAGGCTTGGAGAGCAGGCCCTCTATTGTGTATAGGACTTTCTTCACCGCGTCAGGATTAGGAAGTGAGAAGAATATCAATTCGCTCTTCTCCGAAATTTTAGTGGGCGACTCAACAATTTTGGCGCCTAGATTTTTTGCGCGTTTACGAGCATCGTCTTCCACATCGTACGCTACCAGCTCACACTCGGCGTTTAACAGTTCTCTCGCCATCGCCGTCCCCATCCTACCGACTCCGATGAGACCCACCTTTTTCATAAGAGACATTTATTCAAACCTTCTTTTACTGACAATTTTTTTGAAAGGATTTTTTAATTTAAGTTGTCGCATGCTTTAGCGCGCGCATAGAATAATTAATCATTATAAAAAGGTAGCCTCAATAACTTTTTTTAGTAGTTCTATGCTTGAATTTTTGAGTCATCGCTCCCAACGCTCCTGTTCCAAGTAAAACTAAGATCAACCCTAGCAAGACTCGTGTCAGGTCATTGGATTGGTATAATAACCTGTTGGTGATTTCGCATCCAACCAGCATAAATCCCCAAAAAAAGGATTGAAATTTCAGGAGCGCTTTTACCTCTCCTAATGCAAAACGTAGACGCGAATTCATCCTTTAATCGCTCCAAAAGTCAATCCCCTTACGATGTATCTCTGAGCTAAAATTGTGAAAATTACTACTGGAGCTAATACCATCAGTGCCATCGCACATAACTGCCCCCAGAAAACCTCGGTATAGGTAAAGGCTCCGAGAACCGCCAGAGGCGCCGTCTTCACCCTGTTTGCCGTCAGAATGAGCGCAAAAACGAAGTCGTTCCACGAGAAGATGAAACAGATTATGGCTGTGGCCGCTATTCCAGGCGCGGTTAGGGGAAGCGTTATTTTAGAGAATATCTGCATTCTAGAGGCTCCGTCTATCATGGCAGATTCCTCGATTGCTTCAGGGACTTCCATGATGAATCCTCTGACCAACCAGAGGACTAAGGGTACGTTGAATTGTGTATAGAGCATGATCAACGGAACGTACGTATCGTATAGTCCTAGGCGCGTGTATAGAAGGAAGAAGGGAATTAGGAATGTGAACGGTGGTGCCATCCTCATAGCTAAGGCCTGGTATCTGATCAGTCGTGATCCCTTAAACTTGAACCTGGCCAGTGAGTAGGCTGCGGGAACTCCTAACAGGAGCGCCAGGGATACCGAACCGAATGAGCATACGATGCTGTTGAAGAATCTCGGAGGCAGATACTCTTGATGTTCAAGGAAGGCCGGTTGGACTTCGCCGATCCATTGGCCTCTAAACTGCATGGCGTAATTCGCAAATGTGGGTGTGAATATGAATTTCGGCGGGTATGCGATGGCGTCGACGGGTTGCTTGATGGATGTCATGAAAGCCCAGACGAAAGGGAAGAGGCAGATAACGGTAATCAGCATTAATCCAGCGTACAGCAATCCTCTTTTCAGATATCTTCCTAATTTTTTCATGACGTTACCTCTCCCCTTTCCATCCATCTTATGAGGACAAGGCTTATCGAGAAGCTGATGCAAAAGAGTACGAGTACTATGACGGCGGCGTATCCGAAGAAAGTGTATATAAAGGCGTTGTCGAAGGCGTATATGTTCAGGGTACGCGTATCATCGATGGGTCCTCCTCTAGTCATGGCGTAAATAGTATCGAACCATCTGAACGCGTCCAAGACTCTCAGAGTTATCGTCAGTATCAAAATAGGCTTCAGCATAGGTACGATCACCCTCGTGAAGGTTTGGAAAGCAGAGGCGCCGTCTACCTTAGCCGCCTCTAGCGGCTCCGTCGGAAGGCTTTGAAGCCCGGCTAACAAGCACAGCGCCACGAAGGGTGTCCAAATCCACACGTCCACCAATATAACAGACATCATGGCCGTCTTAGGCGCGTAAACCCATGCTAACGGTGGAAGACCGACCAAATCTAGAAAATAGTTGAACACTCCGCGCTCTGGGGCCATCATAAAACTCCAGAGCAACGCCATGACCACGGGGGTCGACGTCATAGGAAGAATCGTTACAATCCTGAAGAAGGTCTTCCCTCTGATTTCTTCATTCAGCATAAGAGCCAATCCCATTCCCAATATTACTTCCAGGCTAACGGCTCCGATAAGATATTCGAACGAGTGCCTTAAGCCTAGAAAGAACCTATCGTCTTTTAGAAGATTAAAATAGTTATCTAACGCTATAAAAGGCGATTCGCCCGTTGGGGATACAAGAGCTACTTCATGATAGCTCAGGTAATAATTATAAGCGTTGGGATAGACCATCATTCCGAGAACGTATATGTAAGCCGGCAAAACCAAGAGATACGGGAAATAACTTCGTTGCATGATCTCTCCCATTTCAATATCTTTTTAAAAAAAGGAGGGGGGTGTTGTTTTGCTTAACCGTATCGGCCTGTCTTCTTGAATATGTCCTTCCACTTTGAGGCGCACCAGGCAGTCGCTTCCTCAGGTTTCTTCTCGCCGCCAATCGTGTAGTTCATCATCAGCGATATCTCTTCCATCAGGTCTTTGGCTTCAGGGATGTAAGGTAGAAGGAATTTCG
>CAYFVN010000276.1:0-1862 GCA_964346575.1 uncultured Candidatus Bathyarchaeia archaeon | reverse complement strand
AGGATGATATCGCTGGGCCAAACCCTCTACCACGATCTTGGAAACCTGAATTTCACGTTGATTGTTAATGAGAAAACCTACAAATTTCCAAAAAACCTGTTAGATACTTATAAGCTGATATGTGAAGCTATAGCAAGGATGATAAGGGGCCTCGGTATCGAATCGATAGTAGACCCTTCTGGGCCGAGCGTCTACATCGGAGGTAACTTGGTCTTTGGAGGTGCCCCATACTTCTTTCATGATCTTGTATTATTTCATGGAACCTTGTTTATAGACACGGATTTGAGTGTTTTCAATCAAATCTTGGGAGACTCGCCTGTCAACGTGACGACTCTAAGAAGGGAATGTGGGAGAGTCCTCCCTATTGGGGAAGTGAAATCAAGTCTTATACGGCGGTTTGAAGAGACGCTGGGAGTGGATTTTGAGAGGGGAGCCGTATCCGAGTATGAACGAAGAATAGCCGAAAGGCTCTACGAGATTAAATATGGGAAGGACAGCTGGAATCTAGAGATGAAGGAGCCTCTGACACTGAGGGAGGTGCTGGTTGAGGTTTACACAGCCTATCCACCTACATCGATGTGTAAAAGCCTGATCGAGCGTGTGGAACATGTTACAGAAGACTTACATGATAAGGTTGAGGTCAAAACATGGGCGAGGGGGAGGGGCTGTCCGCCAGGGGTTCAGTTGACGCAGGGCTTGAAGCAGGCATCAAAGGAATCCATAATCCCCGCGGTGATCATAGACGGGGAATTAAAATTTGGAAGGGAAGTTTTCTCCGAACGTGTGTTGAGAGAAGCGATATTAGATAAACTAGGTTAATCTATCATCGAGCTTCTCTCCTGATATGTAAAGATTCCGGTGCCTCGTATGCCTCGGATGTGGAGATATTTGGATTACAGTAGTAAAAATCCACGCATGAACCTCGCGGTTGAGGAAGCCATCATCCGCAGCAGACGCGAAGGACGTGTCCCCGACACATTCCGCCTATGGCGAAACCCGGCGTCGGTGGTGATCGGATGTCATACAGATGTTGAGAGCGAAGTTAACCTTTCATCTTGTTCTAGATGTGGCATTGATGTCGTCCGGAGACCATCGGGGGGAGGCGCGGTCTACCACGACCCTGGAAACCTCAACTACACAATCATAGCTGACGTAGCAACCAACAAGATACCAAGCAACATTCAGGGGGCCTACGAGTTCCTTTCCACAGGAGTAATAGTGGGCCTCCAAGCACTCGGCATACGTGCCGAGTTCGATCCACCAAATAGCATAACCGTGGACGGCGAAAAAATATCCGGAATGGCACAACACTGGTTCTACAACGTATTATTACACCATGGGACTCTCCTAGTTAATGCTGATCTGAAAGCGCTCAACGTGGTCTTAACCGCACCCAGAGACCGCGTGACAAATCTCAGGGAGAAAATTGGGCGTCAAATAATGATGAAAGAGGTCAAAAAAACTATATTAAATGGGTTTAAAACTACGTTTAAATTCGAGGCTCGAGCAGGTCGTCTTCACCCTTCCGAGTTAAAAACAGCTCAAGAGCTCTTCAAGATAAAATATAGCAGCGACAAATGGAACCTAACTAAGTAATATCTAAGCCTGTTTAATACCCCTCTTATTTTATTAAAATTGTTTTTTTTTATATCGCTAACATAAGTAACAAACCCTTCAAAAATATGCAGAAACGCAGTAATGATATTTTAACACTCTCTTTACACCCGATTAATAGGTGTCTGTCCAAGTAAACAGACACTAAGGGATGCACTTCGCGAAGTGGGAGTAATAAGTGTGACAGGGCATTAGGGGTTGGGACCCGACCCTTATTTCTAAGCCCTATCAAGGCAGTAGTGAACCAA
>CAYFVN010000275.1:0-12835 GCA_964346575.1 uncultured Candidatus Bathyarchaeia archaeon | reverse complement strand
TGGAAAGATTGATTTCAAACCTCTCAAATCCCTCAAACAATGTCAATTTTGTAAAGCAATGATACCTGAAGAAGATGTTTTCTGCTCTAAATGTCATAGAGCACTAAAATAAAAAAAATTTAATTAGTAAATTTATGGTATTCACTTAATTATTTAACTGCTTTCTGGCCGAAAAAAATCCTTGAGATATGATAACTTTAATTTTAATATTGTTATTTCTGGATGTTGAAAAGATGGTAATAAAGGAGGATTTACAGGGGCTGATAAGATCCCTTAAGCATGAAGATAGTGGGGTTCGATATAGGGCAGTATTAGATCTTAAAGAGATGGGAGATGAGAAGTCGGTAGAACCACTCATTATGGCTCTCGAGGATGGAAACGAGCATGTTAGATATGAAGCGGCGAGAGCCCTTGGGGAAATAGGTGATCGAAGGGCGGTGGAACCAATCGTTAAGGCCTTGAAGAAAGATGAGGCGGGGACTGTTCGATACAATGCGGCCTGGGCTCTCGGGAGGATAGGGGATTCAAGAGCGGTGGAACCGCTAACTCGAGCTCTGGATGATCATGAAAAAGCTTTCCCATACTCTGTGAGTGTTCGGGAAGCTGCGAAAAAGGCTTTAGAGAGGATAGATGCGAAGAAAAGTTAAATGTGGAGCACGCGCTATTTTGTTTTTAGCATAGACTAAAACGATTATTAGAGTTTGGATAATTTGCCGAAGGATGTGAAGATTGATCGGCGTAGGTTCTTAAGGGGAGGATCCGGTATCATTGTCGTCGCGGTTGCCGTGGGAGCCGGATATTATTACTTTCAGAAACGCGATCGATATGGATCAGTTCCCCAGTACGAGACCAGGCCTTCGACGTCGAATTCGAAATCTTACGTCATGACTAGCTCGGAATCGACGGTTGAGAGAGACAAGCCGAACATCTTGATCTTGGGCGGTGAGGAGATTCGATCCGACTGTATGGGATGTTCTGGTCATCCTCAGATAAGAACCCCGAATCTGGATCGACTGGCGGCGGAGGGAATACGCTTCACGAACGCGTTCACCGTCAGCCCCCTATGTATGCCGGCACGAGCCTCCTTCGCCAACGGCCTCTATCCACACGATCACGGTGTATGGATGAACGATTCTCCCACAATACCTCCAGGGGTCAATGACGTTCGCAGGATGCCTCCTGATGACGAGACGTTCTACCATCATCTGCAGAAGATGGGATATCTGACGGCTCACATAGGAAAGGCACATTTCTATCATACTGCCGGGGGACATGTTAAGGACGAAGAGGAGTATATGCACGCGCGCGGATTCGAGTACGTCCACGAGACCACTTTTAGCGGATGTATGCGTTTGCAGTGTCATATGAAGGACGATCTGAAGAGGAAGGGTCTACTGGAGTTATACAGGGAGGATTGCCTGGAGAGAAGGCGGCTGCCCCGTTGGGCTGTTCGCCCATCTCCCCTACCGGTCGAAGACTTCCCTGACAGCTACGTCGGCTGGAAAGCAGTTGAATTCGTGAAGGAGTATGAGAGCGAAAGGCCCATGTGCCTCTCCATCGGTTTTCCAGGTCCATGGCATTTCTGGGATGCTCCCGGCGAGTATGCGACGATGTACGAGCCCGAGAAGACGCCACCCCCGATGGAGGCTGGCGAACCAGGAGAATGGGTGCCGCAAAAAGCGTTGGATACCATGCTTTTCCGTCGATTGGAGAAAATGAGTCTAGAGGACGTGAATGAGGTCCGGGCGAACTACTACGGTGAGATATCCCTGATAGATTATTGGATCGGGCAGATTCTGGACGCCTTCGAGGATCGTGGATGGCTGGACGACCTGTTGGTGATCTTCTGGTCAGACCACGGCGATATGCTCGGAGACCATAAGCGTCTGGGGAAAAGCGTATTCTATGAATCGAGCATTCGCGTTCCTCTGATAATTCGTTGGCCGGGACGAATCGATTCCGGTAAGTCGGATGCCTTGGTGGAGACCGTAGACGTATCCCCGACCATACTGGAAGCGGTTGGAGCATCCCCATCTGAACGTTGTCTCGGTAGATCTCTATGGCCCATAATGCGAGACCCCGCCGAAGCCCACCGTAAAGCCGTCCTCAGCGAGGTCTACTTTCACGATCGTAGGAGGCTCATGATCAGGACCAGAGATTATAAATACGCCATGACTGACGCGGGTGAAGGTTACCTCCTCCACGACTTGGATGAGGATCCCGCCGAACGTGAAAACCTGATCGGGCGTCCAGATGAGAAAGACAATGAGATGAAATTGCAAGACGAACTTTTAGAGTTGAAACTTCGTTTCGGATCGTAAATCATATACTCTTATAAAAAGTGAAAAAGGATTTTAGTCATCGCGAGCACAGCAAGTAAAACTTGAAGGAGAGTAGATGAACTTACTTTTATGATGTTCCCCCGCACGGCAAAACCTTATCAATTATTATTACGTAAACTTCCCGATATCAAACTCATAGTGCTGGTTATTAAGCAGAGTTAACGTATGAAATAAGAGTCGAGGTGACCAACTATCTCTTAGAACGTCTCCAGAAGTGCGTGCCGATGGGGGTGATGAAGAACGGTTAGGGAAATGACTGAAACCAACCTGAAGAGCGCATACGCGGGTGAGAGTCAGGCCAGGATGCGATACGCCATCTACTCGAAAATGGCGTCGGAAGAAGGGTTCCCCAACGTCGCCAGGCTATTCTCGGCGGTGGCCTTCGCCGAACAAGTTCACGCCTCAAATCATTACAGAAACATTATTGGTAAAGGGGAGTCGCTCACCGTTTCCGGGGCAATTTTCGGATCTAGAAGCACTCTAGAGAATCTTCAAGCGGGCATAGACGGAGAGACCTTCGAAGTAAAAGAGATGTATCCAGCTTATAAGATCGTGGCTGAGGCTCAGGGCGAGAAGGGGGCTGAGACAAGCTTTACTTGGGCACTCGAAGCTGAGAAGATTCACGCCAGCCTATATCAGAAGGCTAAGCAGGCGGTAGATCGAGGAGAAGACGTCGATTTAGCCCCGGTCCAAATCTGCGAGGCCTGTGGATACACCGTTGAAGGTGACGCGCCTGAAAGATGCCCAATATGCAAAGCTCCAAAGGAGAAGTTCAAGTCATTTGAGGACTAGAGCACGCTGAGGACTATCAGCGTCGTCATTAGATAGGTGGATTAAACTCATGAGGTATACATAGCGTGCTCTTACGATCTGAGACGGATTTACCTCCTTCTCATGCCGAGGTTCAATAAGGCTATGCTCGGTATTTCGCCGAGACGGTGGACGGAGAAGGTCTCTCGTCTTCTCTTCGAACAAGCGCGTACCTATTTTAAAAGCGATTTTGGTCGTCGCATTGACGACTGCTCCCAGTAGACCGAAAAGGAAGATGTAATCATAAAAACCGTAGTAGCCGATCTTAAACGTTGCAACTTCTTCTAGAAAAGTCAATAGGGCGATCAGATCAATCAGTATAAAACTCGTTCCCGTGAGCACGTACATTAATGGGATTGAAACCCACCATTTGAGGCGGTAAGATAGGCTTACAGAAATTATGGAGAAGAGTACTGGGAGAATGATGTACAGGCTCAGCGGGATAAGTTTAACCTGAAAGTTCGGTAAATTCAAAGCGTAACGATCCAAAGATAACCAATAAGCAACCAGTATAGTCGGCAACCAAATCGTAGCCGACTTTAACACGGTTCTCTTTATCGTCGTCTTCCAAAAGGAAATACTGCAAAACATAAATCCGATTATCGAAGAGAAAGCGCTTACGGGATGTATAAATAACGGCGTATCGTTTACCCTGGTCAACCTCCAAAAAAGTTTAGGGCTGATACGATAAAAGAAGATCAGACATCTTAGACTGAATATAATTCTAAATACGCTGATCGAGAATAAGAGAATGAATACGAACAGAAATAGGAAAACTATGGTCTTCTGAGTTTTTAAATTCCCGAACGTTTTATGTATTATTACGTGTTCACATCCTACGCTAGGTGAGATATCTAGTTCGATATATGCGAATAATAAATTTTAGCGCGCGCTGTATACGCGTTACCACCTAGAGATGGAGCGTGATAATGCCTCTTTTGACAAGTAGAGACATGATGATGATGCTGAAGACGAGTTCAACTATCAGGTATGAGCCGTTATAGATCGCTGAGTATATCGCGGGGTGAGTCCCTTCTGGAGCAAACATCGCAAAGAACACAATCCCAGAGATAAAGTGGCACATAAACCTACCGACAATGCCAGAAACAACTCCCACAATCGGATGTCCCTGGAACAATCCCGCCAGCCCTAGGGCGCCAAACGCGAGCGGATAGTCAAGCAGGAACTGAGCGGGATGTACGATAAACGGTTGCGGCAACATGTCCACAATACCAAACACGATCCCTCCGAACACGCCTATTTTAAGGCCCCTCCTCAAAGCCAACCAGAGAATCGGAACCATACTCGCCGCGGTCACCGAACCGCCTTGAGGCATCCGGAACATCACAATCAGGTTCAAAACATATGCAAGTGTGACAGCAACAATCACCTCAGAAATAATCTTCGTCTTAATCTCCATTTGAATCAACCACAGGGGCGAGTTAAAAAGGCCGAAAAAAACCCTTCTCATCTTCCTCCGCCAGCATTACCTGGATCAGGTTCAAAGGGTCGATAGCTGCTCGCTATCCTCTCAGCCAGGCTCTTCCCAGCTCCCCTACATACAGCATCACATAATCTGATATTTATATCATTCGGGCTATAAGCTCTAAGATGATACGATAAAAATAGAGGTTATATTGATATATGGACTTCATTAGGGTCATCCATACATTAAGAAATTGAAGGAGCGCGCGCTATGCTGGAAATCATGACTATAATGTAATTAACTTGAGGAAGCGTTATCCTCAGTTTAAATTTAGAAAGAACCTGATTCTAAAAGAGAGTGGAGTTAATTATCGATTTTGTCACGGATATGAGTTTGATCCATCTCAATTGTCAGTAAGCTGGGGAATACTTCCCTCTTAGAGGGATGAAAAGGACGTTTCCCAAGTTTTTCGTTTTTCTACAAGTAGATGAAAATTTCTGGAGTAAAGTCAACTCTTGAAATGTTGAGGAGCCTATGGGGGCTATCATCCTTCCCTCAACTTTAAGCTGATTAAAAAGGTCGTGAGGAAAACTTCTACAAACAGCTGTTACGCTTATCTTATCATATGGGGACTCTTTTTCATAGCCTAAAGAGCCGTCTCCAAGAATCGCAACGATATCCGTATAACCTAGTCTCTCTAGATTTCCTTTGCCGAAGTGATAAGTCCTCTCGTCTATTTCTACCGCAACAACTTTTCCTTTTGACCCTACCACTTCTCTTGCCAAAGCTGCTCCATACCCGGAACCTAATCCTACCTCTAAAAACTGGTCACCATTTTCAATCTCTAATGGTTCATAGAATAGAGGATAGGCGTGAGGACAGGAGATGGTTGCGTTTTCCCCGGGAATCGGCAGGGGAATCTCATCTCTATAAGTGCTTCCCTGATAGGCATAGTCTCTATACCCCTCAGGTATGAATTCCTCCCTGGGAACTTCAAGCATTGCCTGAATAAGCGTCTCGGACATGAGAATACCTTCCCCCATTAATTGCTCAACCTTCTTTTTTCTTTCAATCTCGAGTTCCCCTTTTGTTTTGATAGGTCGCTTTGGGGGTGGTATTACCCAACCAATCATTTTCATCACCTTAATTTACCCGCAAACGAACTGGAAACGTAAAAACAAAGCTAAATGGCGTTACAAGAGTGACCACCACTAAATCTGAGGGTATCTAAGCTCTCCATTTATGATCTTCGCGAAACTTGTCAATCGATGTTCCTCAGTCTTCCCTTTACCAATAATATGTGTAACGGTTTGACCTTTCACTATCAAGTAGTCTGAGATTATCCGACGATGACAACGCCAGTACAGTTGCTCTGCGCACATTATGGCAAGTTTATTATCACCTACTAACTCCAATAGATTCTCTATACCTTCTCTGAACCCCTTCGTCATCGTGTAGTCTGCGTAGTTTCTGAAGCCTCGACTTCTCCATGCCTCGTTCGGCGATGCTTCTCCAAGACCTTTCTTACGATAACCGCCTAGCTGTTCACCTAACCAATCATATCTTATCCCATGATCGCTTAGTTTCTTTGCTAGGCTTTCTCGGTTAAAATGAGGATATCTTTGCGAGCTAGGCCATCTCCTTACATCCACCAGAATTCCAATGTTATGCTCGTCCAGGAGCTCGATTAACTCATCTAGGCTTCTCGTGGAGTGGCCAACCGTGTACAGGCGTACCATCTGCCATCCCCCGGGTAGACATCATCTACCAAACGCAGTTACATTTGAGGTCTTTCAACAAGGCCAGCTATTAACCATAACGAGAAAAAGATTCATTTCTGGAAGATTTTAACTAGTGCACATCAATAATTCTATAATTTTATATTTTTTAATAAATGTTATTTATTCTGGTCATTATGTCTATGAAAAGAACAAATCTAAATATATCGAACATATTGAGAGAATATCGTACAATTTGGTTTTTAGGTTTCAAAACAGATCTAATGTCATTAACTCCTAGTCAAATTAAGAAGCTCCCTGAAACACATCAAAAAGAATTTCTTGCTAAATGGGATAAGGCGGTTTGGAATAAAAATAGGCAAGAGAAATATCAAAAATTATTGAATATACGAGATTTACCTAAAAAAGTAGAACTTGATCTTCCTGAATGGATAATGGATAGATTAAAAGAAGGTTTAGATCAGTATGTAAGAGGGGAATGGCTTTCTTCAATATCTCTTTGTGGGGTAATTGTCGAATTTTTAGCACAAAGTTTGGAATTGGTATATTCGAATAAAATTCCTCAAGGTGACAAAACCTGACAAAACCTGACATTTTCAAAGTCCACGAGTAATTAAGACATGGTTAACTCCTCTGAAAGTGTTGAAAAATGTGGTCAAATTTTTTTAAGTTGATAACTATTTTCATCCGTCTCATAATCTTATGTTTAATTTTGTGTTGATGATCGTTGAGAAGGAAATCATCGTGTGCGATAATCCCTGGAGGAAATGCAATCATTCAGAGCCACACCTCTTCATAATTTTCAGAGGAAGTATTAAAAAGATCTGTCGAGACTGCTGGGAATGGATCTGTGAAAAAGGAAAGACATGGAGCAACACGAGCAAGTAGAAGCTAGCACGCCAATCTAATAACATAAGACCTAATAATTTTATCATTCTTATATCTGATAAGGGTTACGTCTATGAGAACCCTACATAAGATTGTTGCTGGGATTCTTGTAACGATTGCGATGTATTTTGTTTATATTTTTCTATTTGGATTTGGAGAAGGCTACTATCGTGCTCAAGGAGGTGGAGTAATAAATCCTGAAGCACTTGAAAGCTATAACAGTCTTATATCAACGATCTGCTTTGGCATCTGGATAGTGCTAATCATAGTCATAGTCGCAAGAAAAGAAAGAAGATTCTGTATCAATTGTAGAGCAGAATATTTTAAAGAATTTAAAGCATGTCCATATTGTGGAGCGACTCAACCAGAGATAGAGTCCTAATTATAAAATTAGCTATTTCCGATCACAATATTTTTTCTTTAGCGCGCCCAAGACGAAGAGAGGTCTGTGATACTTGTATAACTCGGCGATCTCATCGGCCTGCGTCTCATAATCCGTACCAAAGCGTGCGCTACTTAGCAAAATGATATTGGACCCTAATTATAACGAATAAGTAACATAATCATAGCATATGTAGTTCGATATATGCGCATAATAAATTTTAGCGCGCGTTAAAGGGATTACCCTATCGAATTACGGCGATTGAAGACTGAAACGTTCTTCTCGTGGACGAAATGACTCCTATGCTTAGAATCCACCCTAGAATGACGACGATCGTGGCGGGGAAAACTTGAATTCCTCCGATGAGATTGTTGAAAATTAAATATTCGAACGTGAATATTGCGATGCCGATGGTGAAAGCCGATAAGACCCCTTCCTTCTTCCCGTATTTTACTGTCGTTTGTATCGTTAAAAGTCCAGATAACACTATGTCGCCTAAACCCAAGATTACCCCTCTCGAAGAGGGGTAAGCCGACAATATCACCGCAACCGGTAATTGGAGACCGACCATCTTCTCGGCGGCTTGAATCATAAAGCCTGTCACGAAGACGTGGGTTACATCAATTATAGTCAGTAAAACTGCGAATAACAGTGTAGTCTTCCAGGAGAATAGGACGCCTAGATACACCGAGACTATTATCGCGAAGACTATCGCGAACAGGTTTGATGCTAATACGCTAGGATATAATAAATAAAGTGAGGTGAAAATGAAAGGTGGAAAAACGGCGAGGTAGATTCTTTTCAGAATAGAGTAGACGAACGAGAACATCATGACAGAGTAGACTGCGATGAATAACACTTGGATCGCAATTTCAGGGGCGACCGCCAATAACGAGACGAAGATCCCCATCAAAATTATCATAAACACTATCTCGTGGACGCGGAACTTCCTGTCTCCAAAAATCAACTTCGCCTCTCCCTCAAATTTTCCATAAGAGAAGACGATGATCAAAACGGTGATGAACACCGAGATCGGCAATACTACGTCAAACTCCATATCTATCACTCCAAGATCTATACGTCGGGTAAAGTCAGTTTATCCCTACATCTTTTAGATCTTCCGGATAGAATACTTTTTTTAAATGAATATGAAAAACTTGGATAGGAAGAGAGTTTTTAATCTCTTCACGCGTTAATCATTTTAAATATTTAAACGGGGGAAACTCTACGTTCGACGAGGAGGAGTTATATGCGTAAACGTAGGATCAAGCCCTTTAGACCGGTATACCCTTCGCCCGCGGCTCTAATAACCTCGGTGGACAAAAGCGGGAGGGCAAATATAATTACCTTAGCAGAGGTGTTCAACATCAGCGTGCGAGATCCTGTTATCGTCGGGATCGCCATCAGACCCGCGACATATAGCTATTCCTTGATAAAGGAGACGAGAGAATTTACCGTTAACCTGCCGACGGCCAGCATTCTGAAAAAAGTGGATAGGTGCGGATGCGTATCTGGAAGAGACGGTATAGATAAGTTTCGTATGTTCGGTTTGACCGCTATTCCAGCGGATGAGGTTAAGCCGCCACTCATCGCGGAATGCCCGGTCAACATCGAATGCAAAGTTTTGGATGTCCATAAGATCGGAGACCACGACCTTTTCCTGGGAGATGTCGTAGCGGTGCACGTGGATGAGGACAAGATCGAGGGTGAAGATAAAATCTCAACAGAGAAATTGGATGTCCTCTCCTATTTGATGAGGGAATACTGGAGTCTGGAGAAGAGGATAGGAGAACACGGATTTACTAGAGGAACTTTACAATAGCCTGCGCTCCAAAGAAGAGATGTATGCATCTATAATCCCTCCTTTTTAAAATAAAAATAGGGATTGTCTACTGGATTACCATCCAGTAGCCGGAAAGCCTATCTATAGATTTCTTAAGACACATCCGATGAACATCTTGTTTGGCGTGTCCAGTGTGTTTCCTTTAAGTCTTATAGATGGTTTACTTATTGACCGTTATAAAGGTTCCAAGACTGTCCCCATCAGGGTCATGATTAGCTCCGCCGTCATACGTTAGTTCGTCGTGGCTTACATTTATCACGGTGAAAGTGACGCTACTGCCTCCCGACATTCTGCCTGTTTTGAAAGTAACGGTCCCATCACTGTTCGTGGTCCCCGACACGGCTCCTAACTCAGGGACACTCCATTCACCGTTGACCGTTGCACCTGGAACGGGTTCATGGTTTACGTCGTGGATTGTAACGGTTACGGATACCTCCCACCGTCCGCTCTTGCCTTTCAGTTTCTTGCTTCCATCTAGGTCTCCCACATGCATTACGGTTGAATATGGTTCATTGTCGACAGTCACCGTGATGCTAGGCGCATAGGTGGTTTGAGGAGCGGCATCGGTTGCTCTCGCGTCGAGGGTGTGTGAACCATCATCTACCCCTGTGGTGTCCCAATCATAGAAGTAATGGGTTCCATCGAAATTGGTCGTAATTTCGAAATAACCTACGCTGTCAATTGACAATTCCACTTTTGACACCAAGTTGTCGTCAGTAGCTTTGACTTTGACACGGTACACGCCGCTTATCGTTTGTCCTTCAACGGGATCGACGATCGAGCATTCCGGAGGATTGTCCACCGGCCCCAATTCGTTGAGCGCTCTATAGGCGTTGATTCTACCATAGCCGTAATAGTTATCCTTCCCCTCAGAACCGAGATCGTCTGCTGTTTTGCGGAGATGCTCGCGTAGCTCCTGGTTTGTCAGTCCGGGTTCATAGGACCAGACCAAAGCCGCTAGACCAGAGACGTGGGGGGCGGCCATCGAGGTGCCTGTCATAAAGGTGTACGAGTTGTACGGGTAGGTTGACCAGACCCATTCGAAGGGATTGAATCCGTCGCCTCCTGGAGCCGAGAGTTCGATCCAGCTTCCCCAGTTACTGTAAGAGGCTTTTCCATCGTAACTGTCGGTGGCCGCCACCGCGATGACCGTTTCGTAGGCGGCTGGATAAAACCTTCTACGCAAGTTGTCGTTTCCAGCCGCCGCCACTATGATACTCCCTTTATCCCAGGCGTATTGGCAAGCGTCCTTCATTAAGTTGGAGTTGTAGTAGGCTCCCAAGCTCATGCTTATGACCTCGACACCTTCACGATCCGCGGCGTGCACTACGCCCTGGGCGAGGTTGTCAAATGTCCCTGAACCGTCCATTCCGAGGACCTTCTCAGCGGTAAGAGAGACCTGGGCGACGCCTGCTACGCCTATCCCGTTGTCGATTTCCGCCGCCACTATGCCTGCGCAGTGTGTCCCGTGGCCATTATCGTCCCATGGATCTCCATCGTCGTTTACCCAGTCCCGGCCATAAGGAACCCAATGGTCGTCAAGGTCGAAATGCGTATAGTCTAAGCCCGTATCGATGATCGCCACCTTTACCGCAGGTGAGCCACCATGGATGTTCCACGCGTAGTTTGCTTGGATGATCCTCATGTTCCATTGATAGATCCAGTAGGGATCTTCCGGATTGTAGACGGCCTTGACGATCGCGTTCTTTTCGACGTATCTTACTCCTGATTTACCTCTCATAGCCGCGATGAACTCCCCCTCCTTCGGAGAGGGGACGCCTACTTTCACGGCTTTCAGCTGTGGAATAAGTTCTAGGACGTCTCCTCCAGCTTTTTCAACGTCCAAGAGGTTTTGTCTACCGAGATCTTTGAAACCTACGATTAACTCGTTCGGCACGAATCCATTTTCAGGTTCTGCCTTCACAGTGGTTATGGTGAAGCTCGATATCGCCAGCAGAAGAATCACGGATAAGGCTTTTCTGTGATATTCCATTTTCAATACCTTAACCAAATGTTTGTTCTCCCTCAAAAAAATTGCACTGTTCTCTTCTTTTTATTTTTAATGGTATTTAAAAATATGTATCAGAATTAATGTACAATTAGAACGCGCGTTAAAAAATTTAAAACGACTGTTGGCTACAAATCTGTGATTTAATACGATAAATGCTAGTTTGACCCCACCTTAAGCGCGCGCGAGTGTTATCATAGTATAAATTAAACGATCGATCTGGTCCACAATGGATACACTTAATTATTTAATTTAAAACCCCTAATCTCATAAGATAAGTATACCGGGCGAATTGGATGAAGCACGCTGCGTTAGTATACGAGTCTAAGACGGGGAATACTGAGAAAGTTGCTCTTGCCGTAAAAAAAGGCCTAGAAAAGGCGGGATTGAAGGTTTCAATGATGACGGCGGGGGATGACGAGGACGTAGACTTCTTCAGTTTTGATCTTATCTGTATCGGCTCGCCCTCTCATCAATGGCTTCCCATCAAGTCGATAGACGATCTGTTGAGGGAGAAGTTTAGCGGTTATCGAAGTTAGGGGAGAGTCGAATGGGGGTCTCCGAGGATCCCCGGTAAGAACGTTTTAATCTTCTGCACGTACTCTGGGCCTCACACTGGAATCAACGAGGCCATCCCGGTAGGCAAGTATATAGGACAATTTTTCGAGCATCTCGGCTTCAATATACTGGATGGATGGTATATCCTGGGCGAGTTTCATGGCTCTGAAGAGGCGAGTACAACGGGCAGGATGGGCGACATAAGGGGAAGACCCGACGAAGAAGACCTGAAGAAGATAACGAGAGACGCTGAAAAAATAGCGTATAAGATAGTTGGAGTAAATTAATTATTTAATTGCATACTCATACTTTCTGAAAACGTCTTCTGGAGACGATAGCGGGGAGCACGGAAGCATAAGTGTTCAGTAGCTCTACTTTCTCTCTTTGATGGCTCTAACCATGGAGGCGATCCTGCCTATCTCCTCCGCTCCACCGGCCGTGGTCACCACGACCATGTTCTTCTCCCTGGCGATCTCCTCCAGAGTCTGCAGCTCCCTCAGCCTCAGGGCGCCCGGAGCCTTGTACTTCTTGGCCGCGGCCGCTATCTTGTCTGCGGCGATGTACTCTCCCTCAGCGATTATGATCCTGGCCCTCTTCTCCCTCTCGGCTTCGGCCTGCTTCGCTATGGCCCTCAGCATGGTCTCGTCGATGCTCACGTCCTTGATGGCCACAGCCGTCACCTTCACGCCCCACGGGTCCGTGTACACGTCGAGTATCTCGCCTATCCTCTTGCTCAGCTCCTCCCTCTTGGTCAGAAGGTCGTCCAGATCCACCTGGCCCAGGACGTCCCTCAGCGTCGTCTGGGAGAGGAGGTTCGTGGCCTGGAGGAAGTTCTCCAC
>CAYFVN010000274.1:0-4059 GCA_964346575.1 uncultured Candidatus Bathyarchaeia archaeon | reverse complement strand
AATCAAGATGAAAAATTCAAGTGGAAGGCCAAATCGCAGTTTAGAGTTATTAACTTTTATGGTATTTGTTAATAATTTTATCGATTGGAAGCATCTCTCCTCCAACAGGATACGATGGTGGCGGAGTTGTAGGAAAAACACCACTTTGGGTAGGACCCGACTTAATTTCTAAACCATCAACTCGTCTAATCTTCGATCGGAAGATCAATTAAACTCAAGCCTTCGTTTCAAACTATCATTCATTTACTGAATATATAAGTTTTCAAAAAGTAAATGATAGTATGAGCGCGCAATAAACTTGGACGAGACCGCCACCTGCTTCACGGATACGAAAATTAAAGACCAGTATTCGTCCTTATTCTTCATTCTCTTCCCTTCTGCCTGCCATAGATTCAAGTATCTCTATACTATCTCTGGTTCCACAAGCTATTATCTGGTTTCCTGTTCCGATCTCAACGTCTTCACCGGGTGCGTAGAGCCAAACGCCTTTCTTTCTTATGGCTAAGATCTCTAGGCCGAGACGTTCTAAAAGTTCGGCTTCGCGGATAGTCTTCCCGGCTAAGCTTCCTTCCTTTGTAACTCGGGCAATAGTGACGGTATCCTCAGCCTCCTCGATTGCTTTCTGCACTATATCGTGTGATTCTAGGCCCCTAACCGTGAGATCTGCTATGGATCCTGCAGCGTCTGAGATGATCTCGCATATAAGCCCCAGACGAATGAGGCCTAAAACCTTCTTCTCCTCTCCCCGATCGCTTCTCAGTCTTAGAGCCTCCAACTCAAACTGCAGATGCCAAGTATCAACTGCCTTCTCTAGGGCTATGACCTCTTGAGCGACTTCCACATTATTGTATATTAGAGCCGTGTAAGCGAGATCCAGCATCATATCCGTTGTGTCTATGAGTTCAACGAGCAGATCCTCAATCCTATCCAAGGTAGCAAGACCGCGAGGTTTTTTCGGAGTTGGAGGAGGCTGAACTCCGGCCATCTCGGAGAGTTTCGAAAGCCCCGGTAAGGCTCCCCTAGCTAAGAGTATATCTCTTGCTTTGACAAGCTCTTCATCTCCTGGATCAGCAGTCCATCTTTTCCCTCTCTTTATAGCAATGACGTCCACTCCTATAGTCGTGTCCAGACGTAGATCTCCTATCGAACGGTTGGCTAAAGTTGAATCCCTTAACACCTGAACCTTGGCGAACCGTCTATCGATCCTCTGAAACACCCTTTGCAGCGATGGATGGCCGCTTAATCCCATGTCCACAAGCTTACCGAGATTGGCCGTAGCGTCTGAGATCTCATCTATAACAGATCCCAGCTTAATAAGCCCGACAACTCTCTCTGCATCCTCAGCGTCTCTAGCGCTTAGGGCCGCGCTCATCCAAAGCTGATAGGCTAAACCGTCTATACGCTCCTCCAAGCTTTGAAGCCCCTCGGATAGTTGCTTATCGTTGAAGAGAACGGTTAAATAGCCTAGGTGGACCGCCAGTTCACAGGCGTTCTTCATATCCTTTAGGACTTCTCTAACTGATATAGGTTTATAATGGATCTCGATATCGGCTTCCCCGTAGTCGGGGGTATTCTTCATCAAAACTGGCCTTAGCCTCACATGATTCCTCTAATATAACTCATTTTTAAATTTAACCATAAACTTCAAGTGGAATATAGCTTTTTTGTGTGATCTTAGATTGATCGAATGGTTTAAATATGCACAGATAAATTAGGCATGAGACCAGGATTCCAAGGATCATGGAATTTCTGAGCAAACAAAGTTAAGATAATAGACGCCCTAAAGGAGACGTCTCAAGTGAGGATGGGCTCTGAGCAACCTTCACTGGATAAATTTCTGGAGTTCGGTGGTAAAGCACGCGGGATCCAAGATACCGTGATGATAATAGTGGACTTCAGGGAATCCAATTCTAGTGCGGTTGCTGAGCTGTCAAAGTTGAACGTGGACATCGAGTTAGCCGTTTTACCGTGCGGAGATTACATATTGAGTGGACGTGTAGGGATTGAACGTAAAACTATACACGACTTTGCCTCTTCTATTATAGATGGGAGGCTCTTCGAGCAAGCATCTACCCTGAAGGAGAGTTTCGAGCGGCCTATAATGGTTATAGAAGGCTTAGGTTTACCCGTTAGAGGTGTAAGGCCCGAAGCTTTGATGGGGGCTCTAGGCTGCCTTCTAATAGATTATGGCCTTCCAACGATTTGGACGAGAGACCCCCATGAGACGGCACTGCTTTTCGCCACGATAGCCAGGAGAGAACAGATTGGAGGGCGTAAAACCCCAAAGATCAGGGGTAAAAAGAAGCCTCCTTCACTTAAGGATCTTCAGGAGTATATTGTGGCCGGCTTACCTAATGTGGACGTTACGCTTTCCAAACGTCTACTACGAAGGTTCAAGACCGTCGAGTCTGTCTTCAAAGCTTCTACCAAAGAGTTGAAGATGGTTGAGGGTATAGGAGCGAAGAAATCTAAACACGTCAGGGATACGCTGACGAGCGAGTATAAAGGCGAGTGCTGATCAAAATTTTATCTCAGTCTTCTAAGCTTCTCCAATATGGTGAGCCACAGCGATATTGCGCTGCCGATCCTTAATGTTTCTTTATGTTCGCCGCCAACCTTGAGTGCGGTGTTAGCCTCGTCTAAACGTTGTAGAATAGTTCTCTCCAGGTTTGTTAGGGTGATCGAAGCGGTGAACTTCTCTTCCTCCTCGGGGCTTCGTATTATAACTACAGGTTTATTACATTTGGGGCAGAATATCTGATCATCCTTCCTAAATAGAGGCGTATGGCATTCTGGACACGCCTCAGACAGCATTGCAGCACCTGATTTAAGCAGATCCGCTATGCGTTTAAGCTCGTCACTCATAACTCTACATCGCCGCTTAATACCTATTAAAGATATTAAAGGGAAAGGGTTTTTAGGTTTGTTGTCTCAATCTGTTATTTAATAATTTATTGGAGGTTCGAACTGTGTCTGGACGGAGATCAAAACGTGTAATAGAGTATGAGTCAAGGGTTCAACAAGCCCTGCAGGTCTTGGGGGAGGTCTCACAAGATCATACAACCCCCCGGAATATAAGGCGAGCCGCCAAATCGGCTATGGACGCGATGCAAGACGAAGAGTACAGCCTAGCCGTTAGAGCCTCAAACGCGATCTCGATCTTAGATGAGATATCACAAGACCCTAACATGCCCCCTTACACTAGGGTTAAGCTTTGGAATGTAATAAGTCTGATCGAGGCGATTAAAGACTAGGCTAATTAATCTATAAGCTGCATATACTAATAGACTACCGCGCGCGGAGAGTGGTTGATGCTAACTAGAATGATCATCTACAATCGTAGGTTCCTATCTGGTGGATTGAAGGACGAAAATCTAATGTTACAACGGTAGATTTAGATAGGATAGAAGGTTAAGGAAAGGCTCATGGTGGGAGTTCGACGTTACATATCTATTTCAAAATTGGGTAAGTTTCTCCTCCGTGAGTTAACACGTTTATCTTTGAGTCGAGGCCGTAACGGCTTGATAGGGTCTCAAGTGCCTCCTCGACACTCTTGACCTTCTTGAATCTCATCCTTTCAGCATCTCTATCAGATAGGCCATCCGAGATTACGCATATAGGATGTTTCTCTCTGACGTAAGCGACGTTCAAGGCTAGTCCCAACGCTATGAAGTCGTCGACCTCTCCAGCCCTATACATCTCCTTCAGTTCTTTCGTATCTTTTTGGAGATATTCGATCCATTTAGGATGCATCACAGCTACGCCTTCGGGGCAAGGCGTCAGTTCTATGATTCCTCCACCGGCCTTCGTCGCTAAGTCGGCAGAGCAGATTCCCTTAAATCCCTGCCAGTACTCTATGTCCGCAGGATGACTGCTAGATATCGTTATGTCCGCCAGCCCAGAGGTTTCTACGCCCCAGATCCCACTTGCAAATTCCACCCCCTTCCTATGGGCCTTCGAGAAATGGCCTGCGAATACTCTAACTATTTCTCTATTCCTGTTTATCGCTGTGTTTACAAGTAGGTGTATGCCAACTTTCCCAGCGAAAGCGTCTATCAG
>CAYFVN010000273.1:0-1625 GCA_964346575.1 uncultured Candidatus Bathyarchaeia archaeon | reverse complement strand
AAGATATTGAGCTCTCGGTCATCCACCTTTTCCTTTACAACCTCACCTTCCATTCCGACCATTAAATCGTCAAAGTTATCAGTCTTAATTCTGACAAGAATCCTCTTACCCCCCTCATCCTGAGCTATCCCCACAGCGTAGGGTGTCTTATAGGAAGGTGGCGCGATATGTACAATCGAAAACGCATTTAATGTAACTTGCATAACCTTCACCTTCCGAGGATAGTGACCACCGAGGTGGCTCCTGTACCTCCATGATTTTCAACCAGACCGGTCTCGACCTTTGAAAGCTGCCTTTCGCCAGCTTCTCCCCTTAACTGGAGATAAACCTCTACCAGCATTCCAATACCTGTCGCCCCGATAGGATGGCCCTTCGCTTTTAATCCCCCGCTTACGTTGACGGGTAACTCTCCGTCGAACATAGAACGCTTCTCCCTGATCAATTTATAACCTCTTCCCTCCTCAGCGAAGCCTAACGCTTCATACGCCATCAGCTCAGAAGATGAGAATGCATCATGAACCTCCGCAACCTCAATTTGCTGAGGCGTTGTGCCCGCGCTTTTATACGCTTTTTCCGCTGCCCTCTTACTTGAAGTGAGGGTGGCTGGATTCTCTCTCTCGAAGACGCCGAGAACATCATGTCCAACACCCATACCTTTAATGTATACTGGAGCATCAGTATACTTTTTGGGATCCCCACTTAGGATTATAGCAGCAGATCCATCTGTTATGGGACTGCAGTGGAGAAGTCGAATAGGCGAAGCGACAAGTCTAGAGTTTTTAACATCTTCTAAAGTGAACTTTTTATGGAATTGTGCATAAGGATTACGCATCGCATTCTCGTGATTCTTGACGGAAACCATGGCGAAATCATCCTCTGTTGCACCATACTGGTCCATGTAAAGTTGAGCTGCAAGTGCATACGCTGCCGGCTGTGTCACACCATACTGGATCTCCTCAGGAGATCCCCCCCGGATCAGAATAGAGGTCACGACATCTATGGGTAGCCTCGTCATCTTCTCTAGACCAACAATTAAGGCGTTCCGCGCCTTTCCTGCTTCGATCATTATTTTCGCAATATAGACGGCCATGGTACCGCTGGCGCAGGCGGCTTCAACACGGAAGGCTTCAGCCATAGGATTTCCAAGATATTGAAGGCCTAGAGCACCGACTTGATGTTGATTGGAAAACTGGTTATCTACACTGCTCACAACTAGTAAGTCTACTTCTTTTGGGTTTATCCCTTTATCTACACACTCAATAGTTTGTTTAATATTATCTTTAAGAAGGTCGGTATAACTTTCTTCTAATTTCCCATAGTTAGTGTGGCTATAAGAGATTATACCGATCATAGTTGATAACCTCCTCTCATTCCTCCTTTTTTACAAGGGCTATGGCCCTAATCGGTGAACCAGTCGCATTCTCTATCTTTAATGGGAGTCCTATATACCAGAACTCATGACTTGGGATCTTATCGATGTTTGCCATATTCTCCATATTGAGTATCTCACGTTCCCTACAGACAATGTGCATTGGTTGTACTTTGATCTTCGAGACTTCTAAATAACTGTCGGTGCTTGGAGCATCGGCTCCAATGCATACAGCGCCACAATCCACAAGATATTC
>CAYFVN010000272.1:0-1649 GCA_964346575.1 uncultured Candidatus Bathyarchaeia archaeon | reverse complement strand
CTTCATCGTGGAGGTCGAATTCCCACTTTGTAGTCCAATATGCTTGAACAGCATAGCCGCCTGTATGATGTACTACTCCCTTCGGCTTACCTGTTGTACCGCTAGTGTAAAGTATGAGGAGTGGTTCCTCGCTGTCCACCCCCTCAGGCTCACACTCCCAAGGAGCATCCTCCACCAGATCATGCCACCATTGATCCCTGCCATCGATCATGTCAACCTTTCCACCGGTCCGCTTGACCACCACAACCTTCTTTATAGTGGTCCCTTCTACGGCTTGATCAGCTTTCGACTTTAATTCTAGTGCTTTTCCTCTCCGGTAGTATCCGTCAGAGGTGATGAGAACTTCAGTTTCTGCGTCTAGTATCCTGCTTTTGAGGGAGTCTGCGCTGAAGGCCGAGAAGACCACGCTGTGTATCGCGCCTATTCTAGCGCATGCAAGCATAGCGATTTGGACTTCTGGAATCATGGGGAGATAGATGCTTACACGGTCCCCCCTCTTCACTCCTAGCATCTTTAAGACGTTAGCGAACTTGTTCACCTCCTTATAGAGTTCGAAGTATGTGAGAATCCTCCTCGGCTCGCCCGAAGGCTCCGGCTCCCATATTATCGCTGCCTTATTTCTCCTACACGTGTCTAGGTGCCTATCTACGGCATTATAGCTGATGTTCAATTTTCCTCCTATGAACCATCTATAGTAGGGCGGCTCCCATCTGTAAGCTTCCCTCCACTCCTCAAACCAGTATAATCCTTCTCTCGCCCTCTCAGACCAGAATTTCACCTGATCTTTCAAAGCCTCCTGGTAGATGGATTCGTCGGATATCCATGCCTTCCTCTTAAGTTCCTCCGATGGCCAGAATACTCCCTTTCTACTTGAATCTTCCACCACCCACCTTACGCCTTTATCCATCTAATATCACCCTACGATCGAAAGACTAAACCTATGAAACCGATAACACCTCATTTTCTCCTCTTATCTGAGCAAGTGCGTAAGTTGACTGTTTTGGAGTGAACTTTTCTAATGCCTCGGGAGAATGAAGCCGTGTCTATAAGGAAGCCCTGTCTAAAAAAAAGAGAAGCTGAATCTACAAAGTTTTTAAAACTATTCATTGCGTCTGTGATATGCCTAAACCACATTGCGAAAGTTTTCTTAAA
The DNA here is from genome assembly GCA_964346575.1 of uncultured Candidatus Bathyarchaeia archaeon. Taxonomy (GTDB): domain Archaea; phylum Thermoproteota; class Bathyarchaeia; order 40CM-2-53-6; family DTGE01; genus CAYFVN01. Next base: position 497 of record CAYFVN010000272.1, on the reverse strand, counting down.
GTCGTTTATGCTATCCTTGGTCTCACTCAAATCTAACACCTACAGGCCACATTACTCCAATACGTGAGGGAGCTCGCGCTCGCGTTCACAGGTTTTCCTATACTGGTCGAGAGTGAGAAGAAGTCGGGTTTCCTTTTCGAGGTTAGTCGGCTCTATCTCAGCGATCCATGTCTCCTCGGGATTCTCGTTTAGGACAGGATTCTTATTTTGTAAGTACTGCTGATCTAAGACCCTTCTATTTATCTTCTTTATCCTACCACTAAAGGGTGACACCAGATCAAAAGAAGTCGTCATCGTTTCTACGACACCGAATGGTTCGGCGCGTTTAACTTCACTTCCAACAGGCTCCGTTTGAAAATAAGCAATGCCCAACTTGCCTCCGCTCAGTTTCGCAAGGCGTTCGGAGGCGTATGCGGACAGGCCGACTTCAACGGTTCTATCGTTGATTATTCTCGCCCAGGTGTGGCTTGGCGTGTAGAGTAGGTCTCGGCGCTTAG
>CAYFVN010000271.1:0-2515 GCA_964346575.1 uncultured Candidatus Bathyarchaeia archaeon | reverse complement strand
AGTAAAGAATGTTTTCCATAGTTAATGGAATACGTAAACTAGGAAAGCCTATCAAATTCTTTAAGGTAAATTGCTATTGATGGAAGATAAGCTTGTATGTCTAGGGATAGAGAGTACAGCCCATACATTTGGAGTAGCTTTAGTAGCAGAGGCAGGTGAGATCCTATCCGATGTAAAGGAGGTATATTTTCCCTCGTTAGGTAGAGGTATTCACCCGAGGGAAGCTGCGCAGCATCATGGACAACGCGCGCCTCGTATCCTAAATAAGGCATTAGATGAAGCTGACCTAGAGATGAACCAAGTAGATGCTATAGCCATCTCTTTGGGACCAGGGCTTGGTCCACCCCTCAGAGTAGGTGCAACACTCGCTAGGACCCTTGCAACATTCTTCGAGAAGCCATTGGTTCCAGTCCATCACGCCATAGGTCATATTGAGGTAGGTGCTCTAACTACTAGTGCTAGGGATCCTATGGTGGTTTTAGTATCTGGGGGTCATACCGCGTTAGCGGCTTTCGCTGATAGAAGGTGGAGGATATTCGGTGAGACTGAAGACATAACTATTGGTAATTTGATGGATATGTTTGCCAGGGAGGTGTTGTTACCCTCTCCTGGCGGTGTATCAGTAGAGGAAGCTGCTAAAAAAGGTAAACGTCTCATTGATCTGCCGTATACGGTAAAGGGTAATGACGTAGTATACTCCGGTCTTTTAACGGCGGTTCTCAATCGTTGGAGACGAGGAACGCAGGTTAATGATCTATGTTTCTCTCTGCAGGAGGTCGCATTCTCGATGTTAACCGAAGCTACAGAACGTTGCTTAGCCCATATAGAGAAGGATGAGCTCCTCCTAACTGGAGGAGTGGCTGCGAATAAACGATTGCAAGAGATGATGAAAGTCATAGCTCATGAGCATAACACGAGGTTTTACGTAGTCGATCGGCGGTTCAGCTCTGACTGTGGAGTTCAAATAGCTTGGGCAGGTCTATTAGCGTATAAGGCTGGGATATTTATCCCCGTGGAGGATAGTGTTGTAAAACCTAAATGGCGGCTTGATGAGGTTGATGTGCCTTGGAGGTGACTTAATAGGCTTGAAGCTGTTGAAGAAGGGGGCTGAAGCTAACCTGTATCTTCATAGATGGCACGGATTACAAGTGATAATTAAGAGAAGGATTAGGAAGAGTTATAGGCATAAGACTCTGGATATTAGAATAAGAAGTTATAGGACTGTGCATGAAGCTCAGATGATCCATGAGGCTAGGAAGGCAGGAGTCGCTACACCTATTTTCTATGAAGTAGATAAAGATAGCTTCACAATAATTATGGATTATATCGAGGGAAAGATGCTAAAAGAATTTTTAGATTCTACAACATCGAGGAGAAGAAGAGAGATATGCCGCAACATTGGGAAACTTATAGCCAGGCTACATAAGAAAAATATAATACATGGAGACTTAACCACTTCAAATCTGATAGAGAGTTCTGGCCCCGTTAATGAACGGATGTTATTCTTGATAGATTTTGGGTTGAGTCACTTCTCAATTGAGCTTGAGGATAGGGGAGTAGATCTACACCTTTTAAAGAGGGCCTTAAATAGCATCCACTTCAGGTGTGCAGATGAATGCTTCTCTGAAGTAATTACAGGTTATAAGGAAGGTGTGGGAAGCGGAGTAGCAGAGAAGGTAGTTGATAAAGTTGATGAGATAGAGCGTCGAGGCAGATACGCTCTTAGGCCTTCAGGGTGATGGTGGAATGTGCAAGCTAAAGGTGAAGTTCGCAACGTCGAATAGGGCTAAGTTAAAGGAGATACAGACCTTATTGGCTGAATTCGATATAGATGTTGAGCCTAGGGAGATGAAAAAAATTGAGATACAAAGTGATGATATCGCCGAGATTGCAGAGTACGCAGCGCTCGACTTGGCTAGAAAGCTTAGGAGAGCGATTACAGTGGAGGATTCGGGGCTACATGTATCAACTTTAAAAGATTTCCCAGGACCTTACTCTTCATATATACAAAAAGTAATAGGTTTAAACGGAATACTGAAGCTGCTTAAAAATGTAGATGACAGAACTGCCTGCTTTGAGTCTGTGGTTGCATATGCTCGACCTCAAGGCTACGTTAAATGCTTCAAGGGCGTGGTTTGGGGCGATATATCTTATGAGCCGAGAGGTGAGGAGGGATTTGGCTTTGACCCTATCTTCATACCTAATGAAGGAGACGGTAGAACCTTTGCTGAAATGTCTTTAATAGAGAAGAACCGTTACTCTCATCGAAGTAGAGCTGTGAGGAGATTCGGACGATGGATCTCTACTAACAACCCTTAAATACAAGGCGTTCGACCTTGAAACCATTAATAACAAGGAATGAGTAGATAATCATATGCGGAGGAAGACCGTCATTTGGCTAGGATGTACTCTAGAAAAAGGGGCAAATCAGGTTCGACGAGACCAATAAGCAAGAGGGCCCCCTCCTGGTGTAAATATACTCCAGAGGAGGTAGAGGATTTAGTTTTGAAGCTAA
>CAYFVN010000270.1:0-3064 GCA_964346575.1 uncultured Candidatus Bathyarchaeia archaeon | reverse complement strand
TTCAAATGGCTTATGTAATCAGAATAAGCTATATAATATTAGATTTAATAACATTAAATTAGTCAAAACCTCACCATATACTTCTCTAAATCATCAACCACTTATTTCTTATCATTCTGAATCACTTTATGGCCTTCCTTCTACAAAATGATGTTCTCCTTTCCTTTCCTTCTTTCGCTTCCTCGTCCGCGGCGCCAGCCGGGATCTGAGAGAATATTACAGTGGTTATAGTGCAGCCGATCGTTGCCATGTTTTTGCCCACTTCCCTAAGGGCTGGAACTATGCATGTTTCTGTTCCAAGTCTTCATTTTAGCGCGCTCTAACGTCTCTACATGGTGACATCTTAGGTCCAGTCGCTGTCCGCAAGAACGCTTTAATCCTGAAGGCGGGATGCGCCCCAAAGTTAGGAGGATCGATGCAAATGATTTATTTTAAAGGTATTCCTTCAGATGCCCAGGCTATGTCTAGCTCTTCAAGTCTTATCCGTGTGGGCACTCCGTTTTCATCCCAGCCCATCATGTCGTAGTATGCGGTCCTGGCTTTTCTGAGTTCTTCAGGGTCGACGGTGGTGTCGGAGAGGGGACCGGATGTTTGAGGCTGGAAGAACCTAGGCGGAAGCCAGTCATCTTCCTCGGTGAATCCTTCCCTGATGTTGAAGATCCTCGCAAGGTTTATCGCTCTCTCCGAGACGCCCATCAACTCGAACGCCGTGGCGTTCCAACCGGTTACCGATCGTACAATGTCAACGGTCTGTTGGACGCTCCATGGGGGAAACAGGCACATCACCAAACTGTTGTAGAGGCTGCGCCAAGTTGAGACGAACTTGAACAAACGTATCTTTCTTGGTCCAAGATCTTCGACTGGCACCGACTCTAAAATTCCCAGACTTTTATATTGATCGGGGATCTCCGGCGCCAGCAACGTGTCATGGATATTGTGTACGTGGTCTGCCCCGGTCGGAGAGACTGCGTAGCCGAGGCCTAGTCCTCTCTTCAACCTGGGTTCGTGCATTGGTACCTCCTGCATCTTGACGTGAACCGCGAATCTCTCCGCTCCATTAGATATGCTTTCGGAGGCTCTCTTCACCCCCTCCGCCAGGAGATTACCCAACCCCTTCCTCTCCCCGATCATCTCGACCATCTTAACCATCGCTTCGGCATTTCCGAAGCGTAGGTCTAATCCCCCGGTATCCTCTTCACTGAGCAGCCCACTTTCGAAGCACTCCATGGCGAAACTTATTGTCGCTCCTGTACTTATCGTGTCCAACGAGTATCTTTGACATAGCTCGTTCGCTTTGCAGATTGCTTTCAAGTCGTCTACTCCACAGTTGGAGCCCAGGGCAGCCAGGGTCTCATACTCAGGTCCTCCGTACACGGGGTCCACATTCCACGGTTCTTCTACCTTGACCTCTTTTTTACAGGCCACAGCGCAGGCGAAGCACGTCCCCATACCGACTCTCACACTCTCTTTGACGGCTTGAGCCGAGATGAGATCGACGCCAGGAAATTCACCGTCTCTGAAGTTGCGTACAGGGAGGTTTCCAGTTTCTTCGAAGGCGTCCATAGACGCTCCCGTTCCATAGTTGTGAAAGTTATAGGCTACGTCTTTCACGTTACGTACCATCCACTGGGCCAGTTGTCGGAGACCCTCCGGGTCGGAAACGCTGACATCTCTACTCCCACTAACAACTATCGCCTTCAGGTTCTTTGAGCCCATGACGGCACCCATACCGCAGCGTCCGGCCACGTGGCTCATTCCATTGATAACCGAGGCATACCTCACCATCTTCTCCCCTCCAGGGCCGATTTGAGCCACCTTTACAGAGCTGTCTTCCAGATCTTTTCGAAGTGTCTCCCGTGATTTCTTGATCTCCAAACCCCAGAGGTGAGAGGCGTCCTTCACCTCAACGTTCCCGTCACGAACCCATAAGTAGACAGGGCTGCTCGCTTTACCCTCTACGATTATGGCGTCGAAACCCGCGCGTTTGAGTTCGGTGCCCCAGAAACCCCCGGCTTCAGCTTCTCCATACGCTCCGGTGAGAGGAGACTTGGCGCCTACACTATTACGGCCACTCCCACTGATCGGAGCACCGGTTAAAGGGCCGCATGCAAAGATTAACTTATTACTGGAACTTAAAGGGTCTACCCACGGCTCAAGTTCCTTAAGGAGAAAATATGCGATCAGTCCTCTTCCCCCGAAGTAACGGCGGTAAAAGGATTCTTCAGGTTCGTCAAAAGAGATTCTATCTTTGCTCAGATCCACCCTCAAAATTTTACCCATAAAACCGTGTTTCATCGACTACTCATCCCAATTAGATCGTATAAAGTATTTTCTATACCTTATGTGTTTTTTGGAAAACTTTCTCATTCTAAGTTTTTATGGAGCGTCGATAATGGCTAGCGTGTGCATATGAAACTCTTATCGACTGGAAAGATTGTTAAATGCCGCTTAATTATTAGAGGGATAATAATGTATGAATCGACAGAGATTGTAGACGAAGGAGGTAGGAATGCCCGCGTATAATTTTTCTCATCAACCCCTTCTCTCAAAGCTTGAGAATAGGACCAAGTTTCAGACTATACGCCCTCTGAGGAAGCGCCCCTGCAAGGTTGGAGATCAAATATACCTCTTCTGGAAGCTGAGGAGCAAGCGGTCTCACAGGAGTCTTGGAGAAGGAGTCTGCAATGAAACTTTCTTCATCACATTCACAAGGCTTTCATCGGGAGACTTCATGGTATGCTCTTATAAAACCCCCAACCTTTTCGGAGCGACACCGTTAACCCGGCTTGAAAAGGAGAGCCTGGCCAAGAGGGATGGATTCGAAAGTTTCAAAGAGATGATGGAGACATACTTCATACCAGAATACGGAGATCAGATCACCAAGACCACATTTCAAGTCATAAGATGGAAGTGGCTTGATTGAATGTTATCTCATGAGGTGGACTGCTCGCGCTAAAATCAAATCCCTCTACTCTACGGCACGTAGCATTTTTCGCTGGGCAACAAGCACACAGGCAAAGCCTGGCACCGACGAGAATATCGCAAGCGATGCTAAGAAGGTGGC
>CAYFVN010000269.1:0-4326 GCA_964346575.1 uncultured Candidatus Bathyarchaeia archaeon | reverse complement strand
TCACGGCGTATCTTTGCTGGCTTACAGGGAAGGTTACGAGTTTGAGATCGGCTTGGAGTCGGATGTCAAACCCTTAAACAGACTTGTGGATAGGATTCTGAAGGTTGGGGGAGTTGTAGCCATGAAGGACCCGACTAGAGGTGGCTTGGCGGTTACATTGAACGAGTGGAGTAGGAAGTCTCGTGTCGGTGTGAGCCTGAATGAGACCTCGATACCAATTAGGGAAGGAGTAAGAGTGGCTTGTGAGATGCTTGGTTTAGATCCTCTGGAGATTGGGAACGAGGGTAAGCTCCTCCTCGCAGTGGTGCCTGAGAACGCCGAGGAGGTTCTGAAGGAGATACGTTCCACGCCCGAAGGTGGGGAGGCTGCGATAATCGGTGAAGCCACGGGGGAATTCAATGGTGTAGCAATGAAGACCGAGGTCGGGGGTAGACGAATACTTCCGCCTCCCATTGGAGATCCGATTCCAAGAATATGCTAACCAGTGCGCTCATCCCCCCCCTCTAATTGTGCATAATGATGTTAACATTTAAGCTTCCGTCATCTTTTATTGTTGGGTATAACTCAGTTGTTGGGGTGAGGGGTTCGTTATGGCTAGGAAAGTATGGCTTCTTATCTCTCTCATCTCTGGTTTATCGGCGATGGGGATTACCTCTTGGTGTTTGGCTGTGCATCCTGATTTTTCGTATTATGGTGAGTCGTTCATCTTGGATGAGTGGCATTTGATTCCCTTCCTACAGTTTAAACCAATAACCTTGATGGTCTATCTGGGTTTTATTTCATGGGCCTTCTTCTTGGAGGGTATGGAAGGTTGGTTCAGGTCTTCGGCTGAAGGTTGGCTGCGCTTCTCAATGGTTGCGGCTGCACTGGTATCCTTCGGATCACTTTATGAGATGTTCTTCAACTTTTCTCTATGGGGGGCCCTTATGGTGGTCACGGACGTAGTTAATCCCGACATCCTAGTTAACAGGTTTCCTATGACTGAGACGGCCGTGTCACTGGTATATGCGAGCAAGCTGGTTCTACTGGCCTTCGCCACGTCCACCTATACATTGTTATTCCTTTTGAGAACCTTCTTAAGGAGGGCTTCACAAACCTAATCGTTTTCCATTCTTAATGTCTTTTCTTGAATTTCCAGCGCGCGCTGAATTCGATCGTTATAGGCTGCATAATAAATGATAGCATTGGCCTCGGATAAATCTAGTGAAGATATCTATCGATCTAAAAATTAATATATGTAAAGTAATCGCATATTACGGATTACATACCTCAAGTGAAACGAAAATGGAAGCATTGCATGATGTTCGACGACGCATAGTCGTGCTTGGAGCGGGCGTAGCCGGAATACGGTTTATCCTAGATTTTGAGCCTAAGGTTAAAAGTTTAGGGAACGTAAAAATCACGCTCGTCGATCAATATGATTATCACCAGTACATTCATAAGCTCCACGAGGTTGCCGGTGGTAGGTCTGAGCCGAAGGAGATCGTCGTCCCTATTAAATGGCTTATCAGAGACAAGAATGTTGAGTTCAAACAGGCCAAGGTCGAATCGATAGATATCGAAGGGAAGATGGTTAACACCGACAAAGGCAATATTCAATACGACATTCTCGTCATCGCCTTAGGGAGCCAGACGTGCTACTACGGGATTAAGGGGTTAGAGAAGAACTCGCTAGGTCTGAAATCCGTCGTGGAATCCTATCAGATCAGAAAGAAGGTTGACGAGATCTTTGAATCAGCCAGAGAGAGGGATAAGCCCCTCACCTTTATAATTGGAGGCGGAGGATACACGGGGGTGGAGCTTGCCGGAGAATTCGCTGAATATTTCCCTCCGTTGGCGGAGAAGTATGGAGTGGATCCCGAAGACATCAAGCTCATTATCGTCGAGGCAATGGATACGATCCTACCCGAATGGGGGCCGAAAGTTACCGAAGGCGCCATGGAGATCCTTCGATCTAAAGGTGTTAATGTGATGCTGAATCAGCCCATCGTAAAAGCCGACGGGAGAGGGATAACCGTCAAGAACGGCGAGAAGATATCTGCCGATCTACTCGTCTGGACGGGGGGTGTGGAGGGTGTTACAGTGTGTCCGGCGTTCGATTACGGAAATTCGAAACGCGTGTTGATCTCCAACATCTGTGAGGCCACTAATGCCCCAGACGTCTACGCCATAGGCGATTGCGCTTTTGTATGCGATGTATCGACGAATGAGCCGTTCGCGCCCTCGGCGCACATAGCCATGGAGCAAGCCTCATTCCTAGCCAAGAACCTGTACGCTCAAATCGTAGGAAAGCCTCAAAAGGATTACGTACCGAAGCATCTTGGCGAGATCGTCTCAATCGGTCGTGAACACGCTGTCGGATCTCTCTGGGGAATACAATTGAAGGGTTGGATAGCGAGAATAGCTAAGAAGATGATCCATATCGGCTACGTCTACTCGATCGGCGGAGTTAGGCTGATGTTTAATTGGAAGCATATGGGAGAATCAACCGAGTGGGGCGAATCGGATCACCTAAACACATGATCAAACACTAGCCTTGCGGGAAACCCTCCATACAAAACCGATATTATAAAGGTTAGACATATATTTCTAAGGGGGATGAATTGTTCCCAGTTCGATTCGGGATCGTAGTCGCATGTGACGTTGGAAGCTTAGAGGCTCTTAGAAGTGTTGTTGACGATACGTCGAGTCTTGGATTCATCGCGGGCTATAAGGTTGGAGGGGCGCTCGCAATCCAGTACGGATTAAGGAAGGCGATCGGGGTCGTTAAGGAGCTTGCGAGCCTGCCGGTTATATACGATCACCAGAAGTATGGCACAGACATCCCCGATATATGCGCAGGATCCACGTTGAAGGCTGTGAAGGACTCGGATGCGGACGGTCTGATAATATTCCCTCATGCGGGGATTGAAACCCTTAGGAGGACCGTGCAGTCGTGCTTCAACTCGGGTTTAACCCCCATAGTAGGCGGGGAGATGTCCCATGAAGGATACCTGGTGAAGGAGAGAGGCTACATCGCAAATGACGCTCCCACGAGAATGTATTTGGACGCTGCAGATCTAGGGGTGAACCACTTCATAGTTCCAGGCACAAAGCCACGCTCCACGGAGAAATATAGAAGATTGATAGAGGCCAGAGTATCCGATCCCGTATTTATGTTTCCAGGCGTAGGCAAAGGCCAAGGCGGCGACGTAAAAGCCATGTTTAAGGCCGTGAAACCCCACAGCGCCCTCGCCATCGTGGGGAGGGGAATCTACGGGGAAACAAGTCCAAGAGAAGCAGCCTCAACGCTTTGGCGTATCATATCAGAGAACATCTATGAAAATGTTGAAAAGCGGGAATAAAGCTTAATTCTCCCCACCACTGAAACTTACATGCCAGAGTGCTACGTAGAGAATGATCCTGGATCAAAGCACGCGCTAAGATTCTTAGTAACGTTCTTAAAACTCAATTAGCCTCAAACTATATGTTTGATTCCGAGACGAAGGATGCTCCCTACCTAAAACCGAGATAAAATGGAACACTACAATTAACTTCGCTTATACGGAGAAAATTGGTATTTGTGATGTTTAAATAAATATTTTAGGCATTTTTCAAGTGGTTCAAAAGAGAGGGAAGTGTCTCATGAAGGATATTAGAAGGAAGGAAAGGGCGATCAGAGATAGGAGTGAGATGCTTAAGATTCTTCTAGAAGCTAAATATGTCACAATAGCGATGTGTAAAGATGGGATACCCTATTTAGTGACGTTAACCCACGGTTATGACTCTGAAAAAGAAGCTATTTACTTTCATTGCGCCCATGAGGGGAAGAAAATCGACATTTTAAAATCGAATAATATAGTCTGGGGACAGGCCATGGTTGACAGAGGGTACGTCTCTGGAAGATGTGATCAACTTTATGCTACAACACAGTTTGGAGGGGCTGTGACTTTTATTGATGACGTTGAAGAAAAAAAGCACGCTTTGATGACGATGATAGAGCGATTAGAACGAGAACCTGAAAAAGTAGTAAGAGAGCAAATTACTGAAAAATCTTTGAGAAGGGTTAATATTGGTAGGATAGACATCAATTACTTGTCGGGTAAAAAAACGGAAAAAACAGTTGTTTCTATTTAGAATGGTTCTGCGCGTTGTAGACGATAACTATCTGAATTGGATGAACTTAAATAACATTCATCGGCTACGAATGGTTTGATTGCTCAACGACTATCTGCTCCCTCTCATCGATAGATCTTCAACGTGTTTTATGGTTTAGCGCATACGTAAAAACCTTTTTTGATGTCTCGATATTACTTATTTGTAAATACTGGGTGGTTTGAACGAATC
>CAYFVN010000268.1:0-2155 GCA_964346575.1 uncultured Candidatus Bathyarchaeia archaeon | reverse complement strand
CTTTTCGACTGGGATCTTATGGTCGGTAATAAACCTGATCATCTCTTTGTATGTGATAATTCTGTAAATATAAGAACCGATGATGCTCAATTGTTTCCTTCTGATACTGGTTGTTTGATCGGTTTTCAACGTCAGGTCACGAGAGAATACTCCGACAAGTCCTATCTTACCGTAATTTCTCACACAACTTATTGCGTTATTTACAGCGACCGGGCTTCCCGAACAATCTATTGATGTGTGGGCTCCCTCACCTCGCGTGAGTTTTCTTACTTCTTCTACGGGATCGGTCTCCACAGTATAAATCAAATCTTCAAAACCCATATCTCGAGCCTGCATTATTCGTTCTTCAACTAATTCGACCCCAATAACCCTTGCACCCATGGCGCTTGCCATCATAGCAACACTCATTCCTACAGGGCCAAGCCCGAAGACAGCAACTGTTTGCCGCCCCGAAACTTGCAGTTTCTCAGTTACCTCATATGCCGTTCCGACGTTACACGCCATGAGAACCCCTTGAAAAAAGCTCATTTCATCTGGCAACATTAGACAATTTCTTTCAGGCACAACAATGAGATCAGCATGCCCTCCGTCGACCGTCACACCGATGCGTTCCTTATCCTCACACGCCAGTACATCCCCTCCCAAGCAGTAAAGGCAATGACCGCATCCAACTACGGGATATACTATTACGCGATCTCCGCTACTTACATTTTTAACGCCTTCACCGGTAGTTTCCACGACACCGGACGGTTCATGCCCGGGTATTATCTTACCGTAACCGAAGTCGCCTAGCTCTTTGGGGCTCATTCGATACATATGTAAGTCACTTCCGCAAATACCCGAGGCTTTCATTCTAATGGTGACTTGACCGGGTCTAGGCTCTGGATCGGAAAAGTCTCTGACAACCACTCTTCGTTTTCCTCGCATCAATACACCTTTCATACCGGTAACTATACTCGCCTTATTTTAAATATTTTTTCAATTGAATGTTCTCCGCTATTCTTATCTTTCAAGCAGTAAAGATAGGGTTACTGCAGGGATATCAGCGTGAATTAAATAATTAGTTTGAATATTCGAATTTTATGCGATGATAAGAATAGCAGTCGAAAATGGATGGGGATTTTTAAATAATAATTTGTAGATTGGTTTTACTAAGAATAAGTGAATTTATTAGAAACGAAGATGGCTGAGAACGATACGAGTAATAGATCATAGTATGATCCGAGAAGCAGCGTAAATCTCTGGTGTAAGGAGAAGAAAGTTCGATTTAAGACGCGTCTGACAGCCAAGTAAGCGCCTGCAAGTGAACGCTTTCGGAGGCAATAAATCAAGTAAATAAAAAAAAACATAAAAAAGTACTCAGAGTAAGGGGAGGGATCCGGCTTCGTCTTTGTAAGACGTTGTACGAGGTGCGATAGAAGACTCAAGAAGAGTGAGAAGCTCAACATGTGCGAACGGTGTAGGAGAGAGACCTTAAAGCAATTTCTAGTGCAGACACTCGATGACATCGAGGTGGATCTAAGGAAGCTGAGGCGTAAGCCTTCAAAGAGATCCCCCACCTAATTTGTGACTTTAAACAACTCCGTTTTGCCATAGTTGCATATTCTTTAGCTAACTCTCTTCTTGAGGTATTCTAGCATAGACGTCAAAGGAATCTCCTCCTCGATGCGCTTCTCCATGCTACGTATTTTTATCATGTCTCTTCCAAGTTCGGATGGACCGACTATTACAACGTACGGCGCTCCTATCGCCTCGGCATACTCTAGTTGTCTTCGCAGATTCCTGTTCTTCACGTCAATATCGGAGGAGATGCCGTTCATCCTAAGTTCGGTTGCGAGCCTCACAGCCCTTTCCCTCATCTCATCGCTGACGGACGCTATGAATACTCTAGGACTCGGCGCAATCTCGGGGATCAAACCCGCCCTCCTCAGGGATATCAACATACGCTCTAAACCGCCAGCTACTCCGGTAGCCGGAAGTTCCCCCTTACCATATATTTTGCCCAGTCCATCGTATCGTCCTCCACCAAGTATCGCCCCGACATCCTCTCCACATTTATCGTAGGCTTCAAAGACGATTCCATCATAGTAGTCTATGCCTCTGACTACGCTCATGTCTATTAGGGATCTGTCAAGCTTCCCGTACCACCCTAAGA
>CAYFVN010000267.1:0-4038 GCA_964346575.1 uncultured Candidatus Bathyarchaeia archaeon | reverse complement strand
CATCACACCTCCGGTGACGAATATGAACTTCGCCAACGCCTCATAACCTAGTTGAACTCTTACTACTTACCAACTCTTAAATGAATTATTAAAGATTCCAGTAAAAAGGTTTTTGAATCGCGTCTCGGAACTCAAGCTTTAAAGCCTTCTACGCCTCCTCTAGCTGGGCGAGTATAAGACTTGCACGAGTTATCGACGGCTCAAAGCATACTGTCTACCGCGCTGAGGGTAGCCACTCAGAATAGAGCTGAGAAGGTAGTTGAAATAGTCTTGGAGATAAATGCTCTGAGCTATCTGAACAGGGATCAGCTTACATTCTGCCTTAAACTGTTGTCCGAGAATACGATGGCTGAAGGTGCTAGGATACGTATAACCGAGAGAGACGTGAAGTCTTCATGTAATGAATGCGGCTTCAACGGATCCGTTAAGATGGGCTCTGGGGATCACTTCGAAGCTTTGGCGTCTATGAGGTGCCCTCGATGCGATAGTGGGGACATCAAAGTAGAGGGGCAGACGGATTGCGTGTTGAAGAAAATAAGGGTGAAAGGGTGACTAAGCCCCTTTTGATACAGTCTGGAAACGTTTAATGACCTGCCGGCGCGCGCTAAAAATTTAATGGCGATGCAAAGTCTGATATGCGTTTCGACGATCGTTTAAGGCGTATATTTAAATTCTGGTCTCGCCTATCTCCTATTGGGCGGCTTGATGAGACTCCAATTTCGGAGCCTTACAGCTGTGAAGTTACGATGGGCGAACTGAAGATTGCCGCCCATAATCCTTCTTTGCGAGTTTAACTTAATAATGAGTAAATACCAAAATTTTATAGGAGAAGAAACTTTATTAAAAGTTCATGACATTGACGCGGATACGCGGATACAATATTCAACCTCTGAGCAGTCGATTGGCCTTCATAGCGTCGATGGGAGCGTTGGGTAATATTCTGGCCGTACTTTCCATGTACATCGCACCTATGCATCCTCAGATAGCTCTAGACCTCTCTCACATTGGGACCTTCATAGCGGCCTTCCAATGCGGCCCAGCGTTGGGATTCGTAACCGGGGCCCTGGTTGCACTGACACCCTTCTACAGGTTCGGGGTGATGGGATGGTACGGCCCACTGCTGGGCTCGCTCATAATTCCCGGAAAAGCCCTGACAGGTCTTGGGTTCGGATTGGCTTCGAAGAGGTTCAGGCCGGCTATAGCGGGGCCGATAGGCTTCGTACCGGAATTCGTATTCACTTATCTATTTTTTAAATATATTACGGTACTTTTCATCCCATCCCTTGGAAACTTCATGACGGACGCCTTCATATTGTCGGTTCTATCCAAGGCGTGGGTCGAGATCATGGCCATAAGTATGATTACGGAGGTCGTGATCCGACGTAAAATACTGCCGAGAAAAACCGTTAACCCAATCCATGGAGGATGATGCCGTTCCCGTATATATCCTGATTCTATAATCGAATATTTCTGTAGTATTATGAAGGAAATGCTCAGATGTATTCTGTACGAGCCGTGGATGTTAGGTCCTTTACATCTTCTCCGAGAGTTCGATCCCGATGAAGTTCATGGCGTTCCTGGTCACTATGGATACGGCTTTAATTAGGGATGTCCTGGCCAGTCTTGTTTTTTCGTCTGCGGTTCCTAGCACGTTTACCTTCTCGTAGTATTCGTGGAAGAGTTCCGCAAGGTTGTTTGCGAAGTTCGTTATCTCGTTGGGCTTGAGGTTATCCGCCGCGTCCCTGACAATTTCGGGGAACTTCGCGACTTGTAGTAGTAACCTGTGTTCTAAAGGATGGGTCAGCTTCTCCCCTTTTACACTTGACGGGACCTCTTCTCCAAACTTCCTTAGTATCCCTAGGGTTCTCGTGTAGGCGTAGTTTATGAATGGGGCGCTGTTCTTCTCGAAGTCTAGGACGCGGTCCCACGTGAAGGTTACGGTCCTGATCGGTTCAACCGATAGAAGGGCGTACTTGACCGAGGCTATTCCGATCCTCTCGGCTATTCTCTTGGATTCATCTTCTGTTGGGGCTTTTTCTCTCCTATGGACCTCCTTGTAGGCTCTTGCTAGGGCCTCCTCCAATACTTTGTCCAGCGTTATGACCCTGCCTCGCCTGCTCGACATGCGATGTCCGGGCATCTCGACCAGTCCGAAGGCGAAGTGTGTGAGGTTCCCGGCTTTCTCGTCCTCGCCTAGGGCGTGTAGGGCTGCTTTAAGCTGGATTTGAGCCAGGCTCTGCTCCATCCCTATGACATTGATGACTTTATCGGCCTTCTCAAACTTTTGTAGGCTGTAGGCGATATCTCTGGTCGTGTAGAGCGTCGTTCCATCCGAGCGTATCAGAGTTAATGATGGTAAATTATAAGACTCGCTGAGTCCAAGTTCATCCCTCAGCCTCAAAGCGTCTACGATTTCTTCAGCGTTCAACTCTAAGGCACCCCTCTCCGATCTCACGTAGGGTGAACCTTTCAGCCTGTCCAATAGAGCGTTGACTTTTCCACTCCATAGGATGTCGCTCTCCCAATCCCAGGAGTCGAAGCCTATTCCAAGCTTTTCGAGGGTGTCTTTGAACCCTTCCAGGCAGGAGTTGCTGACCTTCCTTATGAGCCTCTTGGCCTCGCCCTTGCCAGCCTCGTAATCCTTTATGAGCCGTGCAACTTCGAGTTCCGGGTTCTCCTCCTCCATGATGCTTTCGCTTAAAACTTCGAAGATCTCCGGATACTTATCCCTCAACTCTGCAGCCACCGCGACCCAATCGTCAAGCTCACACGTTAATCGCCGAATTTCATCTTCTACCTTTTCATTCTGTTCCGTCTTCGAGAGGCTTCGAACCCTTCCCTTTAGAGACTCTATCTCGACGAGGCAGCTCGTCACGCTGTATAATTCGCCTAAGAGGTGGTCTGGCTTCCCCTCTATTTCGGGTTCGCCCAGGAGCCTGTATCCGTAAGCCAGTAGGGCGCTCTGCCTGCCCATATCGTCGACGTAGTAGTGTCTCTTCACGTGGTGGCCTCTATGCTTTAAGAGTCTGGCGAGGGCGTCCCCTAACACCGGGTTCCTGGCCTGTCCGACATGTATGGGGTGGATGGGATTCACGCTGGTGTGTTCAACCATGACCTTCTCGGGCTTCTCGACTTTTACGAGTCCGTATGAAGGGCCGCCGGTGAGGACTCCATCCAATATCCGTGGAGCGGTCTCTTCAAAGTTTAACTTGAAGTTTATATAGCCGCTTCCGGCAACCTCGACTCTCTCTACCAAACCACGTGGGTAACGAACGTTCTTGAGAAGCTTCTTCGCTAGCTTGAGAGGATCTTTACCCGTTTTTCGAGCCAACTCGAAACATATTGTGGTCGCCAATTCGCCGTGCTCGGGCGAGGATGGCTCGACCAAAGCGATCGTATCGACTTCACTGGATAGGTTTAGCTCCGTTAAGCCCTTCCTGACGGATTCGATGCACAACTCCTTAAACTCGGAGTAGAGTTCACTATGGGTCAAATCCGCTCACAATACAAGAGACTAAAATCAGATTTAAAGCAATCTAAAGATAAAATCAGTTTATGATCGACCGTTAATAATCTTGCGCTTAAACTTAGGGAATAGGTTATATCTAACGCGCGAGCTGCAACCTTAATTATACTCTACGATACGTTTCAATTATGGAGGGCGGGGATAGGTAGGGCGGGTATGGATCGAAACCATCCCACCGTAGCCTAGCCAGGATAGGGCGCAGGCCTCCGGAGCCTGTGACGGGGGTTCGAATCCCTCCCCGCCCGCCAATATTTGACCTGATTTGGCTATAATATGCTCATTTTGGTGATTTTCATTTAACCTCAAATCTATATTATTATACGTATGCATACGTATAGAATCTAGACGATATATTGCATCTTCTAAGGCTTTCTCAGTTATGCGGCTAATATTTAATCCTAAATTCCTCGCTTTTTGAATAAGCTCCCCGTCAACTAGGAGAGTTAGCTTTCGTTTAGCCATTGTAAATCCCTCTTAGTCTCCACTTTTCTCAATTTTATCTATTAAAATGC
>CAYFVN010000266.1:0-1626 GCA_964346575.1 uncultured Candidatus Bathyarchaeia archaeon | reverse complement strand
ACAAAACAATAACAGTGAACGGTTTCTCAAAGGCATACGCGATGACTGGGTGGAGGATCGGGTACGCAGCGTGCTCTGATGAATTGGTCGAGGCTATATCGAGCATACAAAGTCATTCGACGAGCAACCCTAACAGCATCGCTCAGAAGGCTTCTTTGGAGGCGTTGCTGGGTCCACAAGATTACGTAGTAGAGATGATAAGAGCCTTCGACGAGCGTAGGAGGTTCATAATTGGAAGGATAAACGAGATCGACGGAATCGAATGCGCAAGACCGAAAGGAGCTTTCTATATATTTCCGGATATATCTAAGTTTGATCTCTCCCCCTCCGAATTCTCAACAAGGCTATTGGATGAAGGGTTTGTGGCGACGGTTCCGGGAGAAGCCTTTGGCAGTAATCGGAACGTCAGAATAAGCTATGCGGCATCGATGGAGAATTTGAGAGAGGCCATGGATCGGCTTGATAATTTCTGCCGCGAATTATCATAGAACAGCCCAGGTTCACCTAACTCTTATTTCAACTATATCCCTATCGCTAAGTCTGTGGTCCAGTCCTACTCGCTCTCCTGGATACTTACAACTTGAACCCCAAACTCTGGCGTATTTAAAGTATCTTAGGAAACGCGTATGTATCCTTCCAGCCAGATCTGATACAGTGGCTTGTTGTCTGAATGTGAACGGCTCCTCAGAATGGATACGCTCCCCAGGCTCCTTGGTATATACCCTGATCAGACCCAGAGAATTGAAGAAGAGCTTCCCTACCCCATCCAATCCGGTGCCTTTCAATGCGGAGATTGGGATGACGGGTATGAATTCGACCGAGCTCCCTCGTATTTCCGAGGGGCTCCATGGCCTTATATCGGTCTTGTTAACCAGTAATACCGCAGGTTTGTAGGTGGAGCGTGTATCGATGATCGCGTCTTCTATATCTTCGAGTACGGTCTTTCCATATAGCTTGACTAGTGCGTTTCTGTAGCCGTATTCCATCATTAGTTGCTTGACATCGTCGTTTGTGCAGTCTATTAGTTCTCCGCTGGTTATTATTCTCAACCCGCCTCCGTCGGTACGACTGACCTCCACACTAGATTTTCTCGGAAAGATATCTAAACCATTTTCTTCGAGAAGTCGTACCATATGGTTTAGTTGCTCCGTCGGGTTCTGGGATGCGTCAACTATTAAAGCTATTTCATCCGAGCTTCTCAAAATATCTTTTGAGTACGGAAGGTTTAAACCCAGAGGTATTGATGGAAGCTCCATCAGCTGAAACTGTACGTCTTCAAATTGAAGTTTCCCAAGTAAAGGTTCCGTGGTGGTATACGGCACTTCACTTATTTTGGGGCTGGCCCTGGTCAAAGCCCTTAGGATGGTACTCTTGCCAGAGTTAGGCATCCCCAATAATAAGATGAGGGCTGCACCGGTTTTCTCTACCGTGTAGGTGTGAGTACGAGTTTTCCTGCTTCGTTGCTTATCTACATCGATTCTTAGTGCTGCCATTTTACGTTTTATCTGCAATCTTAGCCTTTCATTACCCTTATGCTTGGGAATCGAGGATAGAAATTCCTGTAATAGTTTGATCTTCACTTTCGGATCTTTAGCGGTAGAGGCTTTGGTCCATTTGGCCTTTGCT
>CAYFVN010000265.1:0-3701 GCA_964346575.1 uncultured Candidatus Bathyarchaeia archaeon | reverse complement strand
CTATACCATCATATCCGCAGAACTTCAAGAAAGCGCCGAAGAATCCATTGGCCTGGACACTCGTAGCTCCATTAGTTAGCGGACCCTTAGTGACTAGAGAATAGCCTCCAGAACCATTCACCGCGGTTCCATTTAAAGGACCTGTAGCAAATATCATACGGTTCTCAGGGTCATTCCACTCGATACCCGGCTTCACCTCTTCATAAAGAAATTTAGCACCTATACCCGTTCCACCAAGATAGTTCCTGTACGTCGACTCGCTGATCTCCTCGTCGGATATTTCCTCAGCCGTAAGATCTACTCTGAGGAATCTTCCATTATATCCATAAATTTTCTCTGGCATTTCAGAATCATCATGAGTGCAAATATTAGAAAATATCTTAAATAACACGACTAATAAACTTTGCATAATGAAGGGTGAAAACGTTCTGACCGAAGTATCCATAGGCAGAAACATTATTAAAATTTCTTGGGACGAGAATAAAATCGAAGAAATCGAATCGGCAAAAAAGAAGTTTAAAGAATATACTCGTCAGGGCTGGTTTGCCCATATAGAAATGCCGGACGGCACTAAACGGATAATCTATGATTTCCACCCATCACATAAGAAGATTTTTCTTGTACACCCCGCAACAGGAGGTTAAAGTGTTTAGCGCTCGCGCTCGGCCATTTTCATTATTATCTTGGCTGCTCTTATCGGATTGAATATTCCACAAACGCATAGCTTCGCCAACTCCTCACCAGCATCCTTCGGTGTCATTCTCTTGGCCTTAACCTGCCTTAAGATCTCTTCTACATATTTAGGTGAAATTTGATGATGCCCGCGCATAGTAGTTATCCAAAGGACATCTTTGGATTCCATACCACACACGATCGGATCATAGTCTATTTGGGGCTAGCACCGATGAGTCTCTTGACTAGGTCTATTTCTTTCGGTCCTATGTTTCTTACCTTGATTTTCCCAAAGAGAACCATGGAGATGACCTTTAATGGATCTACCTCCCGGTCAAGTAATTCGTTGGCCGTCCTCTTGTCAATCTCCAGACACATATCCTCAGGATTGGAACTTTTCGAGGTTGCCAAAGATACTCCTTCTGATGAAACTGTGACGACATAGGTTGCATCGCCTACGACATTTAGAAAAACACGTCTTCCATCATATTGCTTTAACACGTCCTTCAAAGCTTCATCGGTGTTTGCCAGTTTATTGACTTCATCAATACCTCTTTGAAAAACATCGTTAAACGACAAGTTTAGATCACCACTTTAATACTCATCATTCTCCTATCAGTCGTCTTAGCTACATCTATTGTAGTTAAATATTATCGTACAAAAAAGTTCGTGATTAAAAAAACAGACTTAATAAAATTACATAGACCCCTTGCTCCGTATCGGTCGTGTGTTTAATGTCTAAGCGGGGTGTAGACAGATGTATTCTCCTGTTTCAAGCTCTAGAGGGCAGCCTCCACCACACACTGAGAGATCTAAACACTCTCTACATTCGCCAGGGATGTACTTCTTCTCTCTAAGTTTGACCGCTAGAGCGTTATTCCATATCTTGTCCCAGTCGTCTTCTAGGAATCTCCCAATGCTCTTGAAGTAGCTTTGGCATGGATATACCTCACCGGTCGGATTTATACACAAGTTCATCTTCGCCGCCGTGCACGACTTCACACCCAGCCCCAGGTTCACAGGGTTCAGTTCGCAGTATCTCGTGGGTGTGTACCATATGAACTTCATATCGAGCTCCGCAGCCTTATCAAGGATCCTAGGCAGCAACGTCTTCAACTCGTCTATCTTCAACCCGAACTCTTCCGCAATTTTAGGAGCCTTTCCGGAGTATATTAGGCTGTTACAGGAGAATACCTTCAACCCTAGCCCGTGTAGGTACTCCATCGTATCCAGGAAACTATCCTTGTTGAGGGAGTTGAGGGTTGAGTTGACTGTTGCGTAAATATCGGTTGGGATAAGGTTCTTCATCCCACGAACCGTCTCCTTCCAGCTGCCATTAACACCTGTTATCGAGTCGTGTATCTTTGGGCGGTGGGATTCCAAAGTTACCTGGGCGAAGTCCAAACCTTCATCTCCAAGGGTCTTGACGTAGCTTGGATCCTTAAGCTTCCTTCCATTCGTGACCAGCCCCGTCACTATCCCTATCTTCTGGGCGTAGTTTAACAGTCCAGGCAGATCGTCCCTAAGTGTCGGTTCGCCCCCAGTGAAGGTTGCGATGAAGATCCCGAGAGTCTTCATTCTATCTAGGACTTCCTCCCAGTATTCTGTAGGTCTCTCCTCGGCCTCTCTGGGTCCCCCTGCATAGCAGTGGATACAATCGTTCTGACATCTGAACGTTAGCGCCAGATCCATCCTGACCGGTGCGGTCAGCTCCTGGCTGAAAGGTTCCACGTTCTCCACATCCAGGTACGAAAGGGGACACACCTCCTCCGTTTGGGCCAAGGTACTTACCGTGTATATGAGCTTCTCATAATCTCTCTTCGCGGTCTCATCATTCACCCTGTAGGATCTTTTAATCCTCTTAATAGCCTCATCGGTTTTCATACCCTGCATGAAATGGTAGGCGTGGACGGTAGCCGTCTCGTTCAGGTATAGTACGGTGTTCGCGTTTATAACTAACAGACCGTTTCCGTTCTGCTCCACCCTCAACTGCAAGGCCATTCCTTTGAATCTGCCTATCCCCCTGTAATGGTAAAGTCCCGTTGGAATCCTCCTTCTACGCTCGCCGAATAGTTTGGGCAATATCTTACTCAATCATGTCCACCCTTATCTTATCCGACCCCTCCTCCACCAGCACAGGCACAAGCGCAGGAGACGCACGCACAAACACATGCACAGGCGTGACACGCGCATACACATGAGGATTCGTGGTGGGCCGGGTTTCGACTCGTCTCCGCCGGCTTTGGAGCCGGAAGGATTGAATTAGTGAACTTCTCTATGTTTGTGACTATGCTTCCAGCCGTCTTCTCTAAGGCGGTGGCCACGTTATCTGCAAACTCGGATCCGGGAATCTTGGGAGGAGGAGTCTGATCCCTCCTAGGCGTATAGGTCGGTCGTGGGTGGTGATGCGAATAAATGTACCAGTACCACCACCACCAAGGCTCCGGTGTGAAGTCTATATTGTGAAAAACCTCTCCCGTACGTTGCTTAAAGTCCTCATCGAGGAGGAGCCATAGCAGGTTCTCATCGTAGGCTTTAGATGCAATATCCGGTGCACCGGCCGCTTCAACCTGTTCCCAAGCCTTCTTCACCGTCTTCTTGTAGTAGTCGACCGTGTCTCGTCTACAGTAGCCTCGAAGCTTGTTCTCAACGGAATCCCTCAAGTCCATATAGGTTCGAGCCAGCTTCTTCTCATCCAAGGAGCCGTTCTTCCTTACAGATTTAAGGAAGGCTTTTTCATAGTATCTGAGCTTATCTAAACTGTCTCCAGCGAGGTCTCTAAAATCTTCAGTTATATCCAGCTTCACCGCAGGTTTAGCCTTTTTCACCCATACTACACGCTTCTTCAGGAGACTGTATAGGATCATCGTCACCAGCATTTCGGGCTTCAAATCCAGTAGATGCGCCGCCTCCACAGCCGTTAAACCCCTCTTTACCCCCAGGCTCTCCATCTTCAAGAGGGGAGAGGAATAGGATCTCTTACTCACGGCGTAGATTATACCTCCGATCACAATTAGGAAGAACGCCAC
>CAYFVN010000264.1:0-5122 GCA_964346575.1 uncultured Candidatus Bathyarchaeia archaeon | reverse complement strand
GCAGGTATCGTCACCTAGGTCTCCTATCCTCATCATCTCACCCCAACTCCAGCATGAGGTGCAGATGAAGGTTAACACCTCATTCATAAGTCTAGCTTTAGCGGACTCCAATACAAGCCTCTCCATAGTCTCGGGAGGAACCAGATCGCCTCTCTTTCCAAACCTCTCAAGAGCTGCCCTACCCAGAGGAGTGAGCCCCCTAACATTGGAGACCTCCAACTCGCCTCCAGCTATCATATCCAACACTCGAACCGTATTCTCTTTATCTAGGTCTTTCCTGAAGGCCTCCTTCAAAGCCTCCTTATAGACCACCGTACCCTCAAAGCTCTTAGCCAACCTCCTTAGACTCACATTGCTGAGATCGGCCCTCTTGGAGACCGCTCTAAACCTTCTAGCCACGTGGATCAACCTCCTGAGGAACAAGCCGCTCCTCCCACAGGACTCTACGAGCAGACCTCTAACATCCCTACCGGTCAAGCCTGCCATTAACTCCGCTACACGCCTCCCATCCGCGGCTCCGGAAGTGTTCAAGGCTATCCGGTAGGCGTCTTGCTGAACTCCAACCGAGAAACCATCTTCCTCGGATAGGAGATGACCCAAAAGCCTACCCAAAGTCCGGTTCACAAGAGTTCCGAAGTGGCAGTGGATTATGACGTAGTCGCCCCAATCCTCCAACAGTACACGCCTATCGCTGGGCACTGGGTACCCTCTTCGGAAATGCTCGAAGGTCTCCTCTAGAGCCTTGAGGGCCGTCTCCACGTCCACAGGATACCTCGAAGCGACTTCCTCCCCTATAGAGCGTTTGGAAGATCCTGAATCCAGCCTCTCGACGGCAGCTCTCTTGACCTCTCCGACCTCCAACGCAACCTCAAGGGGTACGGGTACCTCCTCCCCAACCCAGCTTGGAATCGCACCTGTGGGATCTTCGATGGGCTTAACGTAGATCCTGTCACCCCTAACTCGCAGCATTCTCCATGCAGAGCCCTTCAAGATGAACTTCGTACCAGGCTCCCCATACTCGGCCACGAACGCCTCGTCCAACACCCCTACGGGGGCGTCGCTGTCATCGTCTACGACCAAGTACTGTCTCTCATCGGGTATCATCGACAACCTCTCAAAGTAATACTCGTACAGTGCCTTCGACCTCCTAGGTCTAACTACGACATCCTCATCGAGGGATACCCAAGCCAGCCTAGGATAACGCTCATGCATGTATAGTAGGACTTCGCTAAACTCCTCCATGGAGAGGCTTCTGAACGGGTAGGCCTCCCTCACAAGTTTGAACATCTCCTCTACGCTCCACCTCCGCGTATGGATGAGTAGGCCTACGACCTGATGAGTTAAAACGTCCAGGGGCCTCTCAGGGATATCAACCTCCTCCAACTCCTCGGCTATAGCCCTCCTAGCTATCACCGTAGCCTCTAAGGCATCATCGCAATCCATGACCAATACGGCTCCCTCAGCAACACCCCCAACACTATGGCTGCTTCTACCGATCCTCTGAACGAAACGGGTAACCTGCCGTGGGCTCATATACTGGATCACATAATCCACAGCCCCTACGTCAATACCCAGCTCCAGTGAGGAGGTGCATACTACGCCTTTCAACACGCCGTCACGCAAACCCCTCTCAGCCGTAACCCTGACAGGTTTGGTTAAAGACCCGTGGTGAATCGACACTGGAAAGTCGACATCCCAAACCTTGAAGCGGCTTGCCAGGATCTCTGCCACAGCCCGAGTATTAGAGAACAGTAGAACCGACCTGTGTTTCTCTATTATATCCCTCAACACGCGCATCCTAGTGGCCACCTCAGGCCCCACGTACAGCCTGGAGGCCAGCTCCAAGTCGCCATCCTCCGACGTTGGGAAAAGGATTGTGACCTTAATACTCCTCCCAAACGGGACCCTAACAACCTCGACTTCCCCGTCGACTCCTGCGAGGAACTGAGCAATAGACCTAGGGCTACCTATGGTAGCCGATAGGCCTACGATCTGGAACTCATCTCCGGTGAGGAGTCTCAACCTCTCCAACGCCAAAGTCAGCTGTGACCCCCTCTTATCCTCAGCCAACTCGTGGACCTCATCCACGACCACGTAACCAACACCTCCTAGATGACGCTTCATAACGCGCCCAGTAAGTATCGCCTGTAAAGTCTCAGGCGTAGTGATCAACATAACAGGAGGGCTCTTAGCCTGCATCGCACGAACCTTAGGTTCGGTATCGCCGTGCCTCAGGGCAATCGACAAACCTCCCCTCTCAGCCCACCACTCTAAACGGTAAAGCATGTCTCTATTCAAAGCCCTCAAAGGCGTAATATACAGGGCTCTAATGCCCAGAACAGTCCTATCCTCTCTCATCAAATGCTCAAAGATGGGTAGAACGGCTGACTCGGTCTTCCCCGTGGCTGTAGGGGCTATCAAAAGAATGTTTCTTCCCTCAAGTATTCGAGGAAGGGCGATCCTCTGAGCCTCCGTAGGCTCCCTAAACCTCTTATCAGTAAGAGCCTTCCGAATAGGCTTTGAGAACTTTTCGAAGACATCAGATCTAACCATGAACCCAACTCCTCCACAAGGGGCAGTCCCTAAGCCCCTACGAGACGCCGAGAACCATTACTTACTTACTTACCCATTCCCGTATTGCGCGAGCTAACTCTAAAGCGTTATGCTAAATATATAGTATGGCTTAAACCGAAACACGACAGTTAAATCTGGTATAAAGACATGATAAGAGATAAAAGTATGGAACCTTGAGGGATATAGAGGCGGCCTAAAATGAGTTCAGAATCCTCGGAAGAGGAAATTGAAAGAGAGCGAACGCTGGAGAGAGAGTGGTGTGAAAGGATAGTAAAGAACATAATAGACCTGATCATCCTCAAACTCTTAGAGGAGAGGCCACGGTGGGGCTACGAGATGAATGCAGATATTAAGGATAGGTTCGAAATCTACCTGAGCGCTGGGACCTTATACCCGCTTCTGCACACCCTAGAGGATAAGGACTTCATCGTAGGCGTATTGGACGAGAAAAGGCGAGGCCGTCGCATATACAAGATAACCGCCAAAGGCCAGGAGTTCCTCACCACAGGGGAGAAGATCCTGGACTTTGTCGTAAATAATCTCAGAGCCCCGGCTAGAGGGAAGCCGAATTGACCAAGAAGAAAGAGATAGTGAAGACGATAGTTCTGATAGTCCTGGTCTTCGCGGCGGTCCAAGGCGGATGGATCCTGCTGAAGTATACGTTGGAGACGGAGGTGCCCGTCGCCTATGTACCCTCCAGGAGCATGGAACCCCACCTCAAAGTTGGAGACTTGGTGATCATAAGGGGAGTCGAACCCCACTCTATATCGGATGGATCTGTAATAGTATTCTACGTTCCAAACCACTACGGTGAAGACGCGTATAGGATCGTTCATAGGGTCATCAAAACGATAGAAGTGAATGGAAAGCACTTCTTCGAAACCAAGGGGGACAACAACTCCGTTTCGGACTACGGTAGATGGGGTTACATACCCGAATCCCACGTGGTGGGCGTTGTAGTATACAGAATACCCTTTTTAGGATATATACCTCTAAAGATCCAAGAACCCGCTGGAATAGCCCTCATACTTTTAATTGTGGTAACCCTCATCTTGATGGAAGTAACCGAGAATAGCAGAAAACCGAGGGGTAGTGAATAGGAGGAGAATAGTAGGCCGTCCAGCCGTATGAACAAGTAGGTCCACAAAGAATAAATAACATTAATCTTTACCAAGTCACCAAACAAAATTAATCGACCGGAACAAAGATCCATGAGAAGGGTTTAGGTTTGCCTCAGAATAAAACCTCCATTAGTATCGAGAACGTGGTGGCTTCGGCCACCCTAAACCAAACCATAGATTTAAGCGCTGTAGTCAGGCTCTTCCCCGCGGTAGAGTATAAACCCGAACAGTTCCCGGGCCTAGTCTACAGGTTGAAGCGTCCAAAGACGGCTACGCTGATATTCAGCTCTGGTAAGATGGTTTGTACAGGAGCCAAATCTGAGAGGCAAGCCAGAATGGCGGTCATGAGGGTGGTTGAAGACCTTAAGAAGGAGGATATAATCATCATTAACAAGCCCGAAGTACAGATCCAGAATATCGTGGCCTCGGCGAGCCTCAACGGTTACATAGACTTAGAAAAGTCAACTTATACCCTAGAGAGGACGATGTACGAGCCTGAACAATTTCCCGGCCTTATATATAGGATGAATGACCCTAAAGTCGTGATACTTCTCTTCGCAAGCGGTAAGCTCGTGTGTACAGGAGCCAAGAAGGAGGAGGAGGTACATAAATCCGTAACAAAACTTCAAAGCATACTCGAAGAGAAAGACCTGATCCACTACCGCTCCTGATACCTCGCATTACACACGCTTCATTTCAAGCGCGCGCTATACTGCGCTAATAGATTTGAAACGTCTTTCCCCTATATCGTGCCTCGAAGGCGGTTCAGCCAAATGCCTTGATCTCATACAGAAGAGTCTTCGACGTAACTTTGAGTCATCATAACCGCCAACATCAATTAAGGTCAGAGACCCCTTTAAATTAATCTCTTAAGTTCTTAATTCGATCTCCACTCTATTTTAGTTTTACCTCATTTTCCAATAATCGAATCACTTGGCTCCTAACTCACGCTTCTTCCTTCGTAGGTTGTAGCTTCTGCATTTGCGGCATCTATCAGCTGAAAATGAGTTCCTGACACCACATTTACGGCATACTTTATAGTATAAGCGGTGTTTCTGAGCCAACTGCTTCTTCATCACATCGGCTATAGGCAAGGACGCTCTCTCCTCTCTTGAACTCAAAAGATAAAATTTGGAAAGCTTTAAGTTTTCGGTGTCCCTAGCGGTAGACAAATAAATTATGGATGTTGAAGGGTCCGTAGTCCAGTGGTTAAGACGCCGCCCTCACGCGGCGGAGATCCCCGGTTCAAATCCGGGCGGGCCCACTCTTTTCCGGCTAAAAGAAGCTTAACCTCGGAGTGAAATGAATTTTTTAGCCAAAAATGCACGTCAAATCCTACAGGTTCATGCCTTTGAAAATTATTTTCACGTTTACTTTGTTCAGTTACTCCATTACTACTAACGTTACTGACGACGTAACTAGCGCAC
>CAYFVN010000263.1:0-6426 GCA_964346575.1 uncultured Candidatus Bathyarchaeia archaeon | reverse complement strand
TAGCATTCGCCGCTTTCTGGATCCCAAAATTTCACTCTTCACTATCGTATCTCCTCACCGAGAGCGAGATAACCATTGAGAGGGGTGTTTGGTGGAAGCGTAAAAGCTTAGTGCCCTACAATCGAGTAACCAACATCGATGTGGTTCAAGGACCACTATCCAGGCGGCTCGGCCTTGGAAAAGTCTCCGTCCAAACCGCTGGGTTCTCGGCTGGTGGAGGCGGTGGAAGCGCAAAAGTCGCTGAAGCGGTCATATTGGGTACTAAAAACTTCGAGGAGGTCAAAGATTTTATCATAGCCAGAGTTAAACGGTTCAGGCCTATGGCTGTAGAGGCTGAGGCCGAACCTCAAGCCGCCGAGGAAGTTAGTATAAAGATTTTGGAGGAATTGAAGGAAATCAGGAGAACTCTGGAAGGGGGAAGAAAGTCGGAAAAAAATGAGAATACGAGGTAAAAAACCATTTTACGATTAGGTTCATAAGAAATACTAGTTATGTATCTGATGGAATAGTTGTGTGCCCAAGAGTAACCGTGCATGTGAATTTAGAAGGCCTCTTTGCTACTGTAGAGGCGAGCGTGGCACTCGTATACGGTCACCTAGATCGTAAACGATCACAGGATTACAGATCGTCCATACCTTTCGTCATCGAGGGTTTATTAGCCAGGTTTATTCCAAGTACAACAGACAACTCGATCTGCCTTTCAGGTATATTCCAGTACTTTCTTAGAAGTCCATCCTTGTTCGGTAGAATTCTGAATCCATTTTTCTCGTAGAAGCGTATAGCCCAGGTTGCGGTCTCCCAAGTACCTACCAGTAACCGTTCAGTTGTTGTTATGCGCTTTATATGGTTGAGAAGTTTTACTCCTATACCTTTCCTCCGATGTCCAGGAAGTACGTAGGTGTGTCTGACGAGGGTTACATCTTTAATCGGTTGATAACCTGCAACCCCCAAGAGTTCACCCACTCTCTCATAACCGTAGAATGTCATCTCACTCATCTCCTTACGGAGCTCCTCCAAAGGCATGTACGGCTCGTGATAACTGTCCTCGGGTATAACACCTCTATACGCCTTGGCGGACTCGTTTATGATTTTGAAGATCGCCTCCTCATCATTACGATCGCATATCCTAATCAAACTATGACAACCCCTTGACACCAGAGGGACTCCATTAGAACCTCCTCTCCTATACCCTCCTTTAAGTTCAAAATCCTTTTATGATGCGAGAGCCAACGGTGGTACCGGCTACACCAGTGTACATCATATAATCGTTCGGAATACTCTCCCTCATATTCCACTCATTTATTTTACTCGTTTTCAAGATAAATGATTATTGATTCCTCAGCCATTTTTTTTCAGAGTTTCAAGTATGCCAAAACTACTCATTCGGCATGAATTCATTGAATATATTCTCACTCCTGAATTAGCTGCACCTTACAGGAAATTGATCAATAAACTCATCTCATTCTGAAAAGAGACTTGCGGTAGAAAAGAGAGGATGATAGAGAAACTTTGCCAAGTTATTCAGTTTATATCGAGGAGTTTAGATAGATGAGGATTAAGAATACTAGTAGGTATCCTACAGTAGAGATTGAACGGCTGGTGAGGTTTGCAGCAAAGGGTATTGGAACGTCTAGAGTTGAGGTTCACGTAAAAAATTCTACACGCGTTTTTGCCGGTCGGGCTTGGCACAATATAGGACGTAATAGCGTTGTCAACGTAGCAGATTACATCGACGATCTTATAGTTGTAAGGGTGGGCCCGCCCGCTGAATTTCCAATTGAATTCTCGTATCCTAGATTAAAGACGGCGCCAAAGTATACGATGAGAGGCTGGAAGGAAGCTGTCGTTTCCGTTACGGCTCACGAACTCTATCATATCAAACAGAGGAGGACAGGTAAAAGGGCTAGTGAAGTTAAAGCTGAAAGATGGGCTTTAAAAAGGTTGGAGGAATATCGAACATCATACAATTCATACGATAAAAAATACGACCGCGCCCAGAAATAAATAGAAAAATGAACCGTGCGCTCAATAGATTATTATCCGAATACTTGATTATGAGCGTGCGTTTTCTCTCTGGTTTTTTTGGTACGTTTGATAATAATTACAGCGACGCCGATTGCAATACCGAGAATCAATAATTCAATAGAGAATCTTGGAATTCTTCCAGCTATGCTAATGCTTGTAGCGTTGCTCGTCGTTGCTACACTTATGCTGAATGTTGGTATTGTACTCTTACCGACAATTATACTTGTTGTAGAAGATGTACTGCTCGTAGTAGTTGAGATTTTAGTTGGTATTCCTGATCTTCCACGGACACAACGAACATAATTGTTGATGCGGATCACGTCGCCTTGGGGTCCTAATCCACCCGACCATTTATCGGGATTTCCACCCTTGGGGTCGCTGCGCTGAGCGCCAGCGCCGTGGACGTTTAACAGGACTTTGTCATCCATCCGATCGGTCATAAAACCCGTCGCCATCCCGAAGGCGATGTAGACCCCGGCCGAGTCACCAGGGCCTTCAAGGTGCGTGGTGCTGGTCCAGAACCACGATTCGGTCTCGGTGACGTCGAATATTGGGTCGATCGCAGGGCCCCGTCGGCTCGGATCGGTGGCGTCAGGGGCACGGGTGTAGTCGACGATGCTCTGAAGCTCCTTAGCGTTGGGCAGTCGCCAGTCATGATACCCAGCATAAACTTTATTCTCAGCGTACGCGAGGGCTTCTTCCCAGTCCATAGTGGCTTCGCTGTCTGCTTTCATCCACATCAGACCGGTGGCGAGGTCCGTTATTGTGCCATCTCCGTTGTCGGAGAAGTTGTTGACGCCGTAACCGTCTCCGCCACGAACACAACGAACGTACCTCGCGAAAGGCTTTCCACGCGGGCCAGTTTCGGTGGGATAGCCCTTTATTCTACCATCGGCGAAGTTGACCCCGAAGGCCGCGTCCTCGTTTCGCATGGTTTTCCCGACGTATGTCGTGTTGGACCAGTACTGGGCGTCGATAAGACGGTCGCCAGAAACAACGTCCCCCCACCTGAAGTCGAAGTAGTCCGTGTCGATATATGGCACCGGGGTAGCTGCCTTACTGTCGCCATTGAAGTCGATTAGCGAATAGAGCTCTTTTATGGTTGGCAGGCGCCAATCCTTGTAGCCGGCGAGTTCCAGTGATTCTGCGTATGCAATTGCCTCGTTCCAGGTCATTTTGTCGTCGAAATCGGGTGTCTTCTGCCACATGAGGTCTGTGTTCAGGTCGGTCACTGTGCCGTCGCCGTTGTCCTGATAGGCAAATTGTGTTCCATGATAATGTGCATCCTGTCCGTAGAATGTCTCTCCGAATGAGGGGCAGGATATTTCTCCTTTATTGTCATAACATGTGTTCTGACCAGTATCCAACACAACGTAATTTAATGATTCATTTGGGGATGAATTACCTATTACATTGACGATCTGAAAGCTAGAAACCAAAGCTGACGTTAGTGTGATAACTAATATAGATGCGAGAAATTGCTTCTTTATCCGTAGCGCTAGCTTGTATTGACTCATTTTAACTATAATTGTAGTAATATAATTTATATAAAATCTGATTAGTAGGGTAGATACTGTTTAATATATTCAGCATATTCTCTGAATCGTTTTAAAGTGAATTCTATATGTATCAGATGATCAGCGCCGGGAATGTAACCACCCATCTCTTTAAGAATAGGTACTTTTTTGTCTACTTCACTTTGCATCGCAGCTCCGCCTCTAGCCAGTTCTCTCTTATCTAAATTTCCTATAAGAAATAACTCATCACTATGTTCTTTTTTAACTTGAAGGGCGTCCATCTTAGAGTTAGCTTCAAGGGGCCATACACCGGTGATTCCTGCTTCAATCACCAGATCGAGTATCGGATTGATGTTGCCGTCGCTGTCCATCATGATACGATCAACATTGTTCTTATTCAGGAATCCAGTGACTCTCTTGTAGTGGGGGAGGAGAAATTCTCTGTAAAGTTTAGGAGAAATATTTGGACCGTGTCTACTCGCCAGATCTTCCCACCAAAACACCATGTCTATTTGATCCTTAAGAGTATCTACTGCATTTCTGATCGTTTCGATTATAAAGCATTCCCAATACTCAGCCATCTCATGGATGAGATCTGGATTCTTGTAAAACATCAAATTAAAAGTTGGGATGCCCATAAGCTCAGCTCCAAAGCCGTAAAAACCATTAAATCTTAAAACAGTTGGACCCTTTTGATACTCTTCGAAGGCTGCGATATAGGATTCTTTCTCCCAATCTTTTGGATATCTTCTAACATCTTCGGGATCTAGACGTTGTTTATATCCGTGCCAAGTTTTTTTGTCCTTCACTGGGAAATCCAAGAACATCGGCATACTATACCAAATGCCGCTACTTCCTTTAAACCGTCTTGCCACAGCTCCAGTTTCGGTGAGAATCTCAAGATATCTATCGGTTTCCCGTAAAACTCTTAGCTTAAATCTAGGTATTGGACCGATATCAACCGGTACTAGGCAACCATAGAAAGATTGGCAGCCAAAGTATGAGTAAGCGTCAAAACCCATTACTGCAGGCCAATTGGCTAACATAGTACCCTGTCGACCCATTGCCCACTCTATTACGGTCACTTCATCAACGGGAAATCCTTCTCTAAACCAGCGAAGAATTGTTTCATCATAAAAACTCTCAAGCCACGGTAAAACGTCCGGCTTCTGGAGTTTTATTACAGCTTTAAACCTCTCTCTAGGAGTCATCATACATCAAGTCACCTTCTACACACCCTAATAACGCGCAAGTTAATACATACTGGTATAAGATTAAACAGAGAGTTTTTATAATAAATGATATTTGATCTTCTTAAAAAATTCAAAATAATCATGGACGGCATGTCCGCTATCAAATTGGAATTCGAATCGTCGCGCGCGCTCTAAGTTTAAAGGTATCTAATTATATCGAGGGTGAGCGTTAAATATTCAGACACAGTAAACCGAGATATATTTATTATTCATGATAAAAAAATTAGTAAGCAAGGTTAAGTGGGGTCACTTTTGGTTATTTTAAATCTTGACAAAATCTTTAATCCTAGAAGAGTTGCATTAATTGGGGCGAGCGATGAGAGAGGCTCTGTCGGATATATATTAATGAAGAATCTCACGAGATCTGGATATGAAGGCAAGGTATATCCGGTTAACATTCGCAAACCTGAAGTTCTCGGTCTTAAAGCTTATCGAACCGTAGAGCATCTTCCGGAAAACGTCGATCTAGCTGTAATCGCCACCCCAGCTAAAACCGTTCCAGATATAGTTGAGCAGTGTGGAAAAGCTGGTGTACCAGGGGTCGTTATAATCTCCGCCGGTTTTAAGGAGATCGGCCCGGAGGGTAAGGCATTAGAAGACGAGATCCTCGAGATTAAGAAGAGGTATAACATCCGAATAATAGGACCGAACTGTCTGGGCATCATCCATACGGGTCTTCATCTAAATGCGACTTTTACGAGTAAGATGCCTGAGCCCGGTAACATAGCTTTCATCTCGCAGAGCGGTGCATTAGGCGCAGCAATTCTCGATTGGGCTATTCACGAGGATATCGGTTTCAGCAACTTTGTATCTGTAGGCTCGATGATCGATGTTGACTTCGGCGATCTGATAGACTATTTCGGTACAGATCGGAGTACTAGAAGCATATTAATGTATATTGAAGGTGTAACCGATGCCAGAAAATTCATGAGCGCTGCAAGACACTTTGCAAGAACCAAACCGATAATCGTCGTGAAGGCTGGAAAGTATGGTGAAAGCGCAAAGGCTGCAGCATCACACACAGGTTCCCTCACTGGTGAAGACATGATCTACGATGCAGCTTTTAAACGAGCTGGAATGGTACGCGTCGATGAGATCGCCGACCTCTTCAACAGCGCTGAAGTTCTTGAGATGCAAATCCTTCCGAGAGGCCCAAACCTTGCGATCATATCGAACGCGGGAGGCCCAGGTATAATGGCGACGGACGCAGTAATGGCGAGGGAGGGAAAACTCGCTAAATTAAATGAAAAGACGTTAGAGACTCTAAACAAAATTCTGCCCCACTATTGGAGTAGAGGTAATCCCATAGATATCTTGGGTGACGCCAATGCTGATAGATACAGAGCTGTGATGGAATCATGTCTTGAAGACGATAATGTCGACGGTTTATTGGTGATCTATACCCCTCAAGGCATAGCTAACCCCGTTGACATTGTGAAAAGCATCGTTCATCTATGTAAGAGGAAAAGTCCGGACAAGACGATTTTAACATCTTTTATGGGCTATGGAGAGGTGGAAGAGGCGAATCGCATCCTATCCGAAAACGATATCCCCACATACACGACGCCTGAACAGGCTGTTGCAACATACATGTACATGTACCAATACAAACGAAACCTTGAGTTGCTATA